>JAYNOQ010000045.1:0-13328 GCA_038113315.1 Flammeovirgaceae bacterium
TTTTAAATTTTTCTTTGAAATTATTGAAATCCCCAAAACTTGAGTTTATCATATCTTTCACTTTTCCTGTTGGATCTCCACCACCATTTGGAGATAGAATTTCCCAGAATAATGAATGATTATAGTGACCGCCTCCATTATTTCTTACAGCTACATTATCTGAATGTTTTTTACATAAATCCTCTATCGATAATCCTTCAAGATTAGAATTTTCAATAGCATTATTTAGATTAGTGATGTAAAGGTTATGATGTCTCTTATGGTGAATCTCCATGGTTGTAGAATCTATGTGAGGTTCAAGAGCACTGTGATCATAAGGTAAATCTGGTAAAGTGAATGACATATTTATTTTGTTTTAATTAAAATTAATAATTATTGAATTTAAGAATTTTACTTTAAATACTGAAGGTTCAGCTTCTTAATTTAAAGAAAAAAGATTCTAATAGATTTTTTGACTCAGATTCAAGAATATTTGAGATAATTATCAGTTTTTTATTTAACTCTTCCTTAGATCTCCTTAAATAGCCTTTCTCTTTGTCATCAAGGGCATAAACCACCTTTTTTAATTTTGATAGGTGTATAGCTCCACTGCACATCATACATGGTTCTAGGGTGACATAAAGTTCGCACTCATTTAAGTATTTGCTTCCTAGTTTATTTTGTGCAGAAGTAATTGCTATCATTTCTGCATGTGCCGTAGCATCATTTAATTTCTGGGACTGATTATGACCTTTACTAATGACTTTATTATTATGAACAACTACAGCTCCAATTGGTATTTCTTCTTCTTCATACGCAGATTCGGCTTCTTTAAGAGCCATTTTCATAAAATATTCATGATTGTTTTTTAATATGTTCATTAGCCATGTAAGATTATAAAAAAAATTCATGCATTCTTTATAATTCTATTAATTTTGTTTAAAATCATTAAGGATGTTAAGAACACATAATTGTGGAGAGTTAAGAAAAAAAGATATTAAATCTAACGTTATTTTATCTGGCTGGGCTCATAAAATTAGAGATAAAGGAAAAGTAGTTTGGATTGATATTAGAGATAGATACGGAATTACTCAATTAATTTTTGAGGAAGAGTTTTCTGGAAAAAGTACTTTCGAATTAGCAAAAAAATGTGGACGAGAATATGTAATTAAAATTAAAGGAGAGGTTTCTGAAAGGCTTTCAAAAAATCCACATATGGATACTGGAGATATTGAAATAAAAGTTTCTGAAATAGAATACTTAAATAAGTCTGATGTTCCTCCTTTTACAATTGAAGATGAAACTGACGGAGGAGAAGAGTTAAGAATGAAGTATCGATATCTAGATCTAAGGAGATCTCCTCTTCAAAAAAATATTAAACTAAGGCATGGCTTAATGCAAGAGACAAGAAACTATCTCAATTCCAAAAATTTTCTTGAAATTGAAACTCCTGTACTAATTAAGTCTACACCGGAGGGAGCAAGAGATTTTGTAGTTCCATCAAGAATGAATTTAGGAGAATTCTATGCTCTACCTCAATCCCCACAGACATTTAAACAACTACTTATGGTCTCTGGGTTTGATAAGTATTATCAGTTAGTAAAATGTTTTAGAGATGAAGATTTAAGAGCAGATAGACAACCAGAATTTACTCAAATAGATTGTGAGATGTCTTTCGTAGATAGGGAAGATGTTTTAGAAAACTTTGGTGGTCTCATCACACATTTATTTAAAAAAATATTAAATAAGGATTTAGGTGAAATCCCTATTATGGAGTATGGTGAAGCAATTAAATATTATGGTTCCGATAAACCTGATTTAAGATTCGGAATGAAATTCAATGATATTACTTCAATAGCTAAGGGTAAAGGTTTTAAGGTATTTGATGACTCTGAGGTAGTTCTATCAATTAATGTTGAAGGGTGTAGTAATTTTTCAAGAAAGCAAATAGATGAACTTACTGAATTTGTCAAAACACCTCAGATTGGCTCTAAAGGTTTAGTATATATTAAAAATAATGAAGACGGTACTTTAAAATCTTCAGTTGATAAATTCTATTCCTCTGAGGATTTAAAAGTGATTGCAAGTGAAAATAATTCTAATCCTTCTGATTTAATTCTAATTCTAGCAGGTGAGAAGAAGCAAACCTTTTCTGCTATGTCATCACTAAGACTACTTATGGGTGATAAATTAAAGCTAAGAGACCCAGAAGTATTCAAACCTGTTTGGGTTGTTAATTTTCCATTAGTTTCATGGGATGATGAATCAAAAAGATATCATGCTATGCATCATCCTTTTACATCTCCAATTAAAGAAGATATTGATCTTCTTAACTCAAGCCCAGAAAAAGTTAGAGCTAATGCGTATGATCTTGTAATTAATGGAGTTGAAATAGGAGGGGGATCAATTAGAATTCATGACAGGCTTCTCCAAGAGAAAGTTTTTGAGATATTAGGTTTTACAAAAGATGAAGCAAATAATCAATTTGGATTTTTACTTAACGCATTTAAATATGGTACGCCACCTCATGGAGGTATAGCCTTTGGATTTGATAGACTTTGTGCACTCTTTAGTGGTAAAGAATCTATAAGAGATTTTATTGCTTTTCCAAAGAACACATCTGGTAGAGATGTTATGATAAATTCACCATCTCAAATTGATAAAGATCAACTTAAAGAATTAGGATTATAATTATTTATTTTCTCTGAATATTTTCAAATAATAGTTTTTCCCATCCTGGTGTATTTCTTTTCTCTTCGTCAACAATTTTCTTAACATCTTCTAATAGCTCTTTAGCATCAAAAATTATACCGTCTTTAATAGTTTTTGATACACCACCAACCCTTATCACCTCATTATTTTCAAGTTTGATGTCTCCTGTAGCATATAAATACTTAAGGTTTTTCAGAGGATTTTGATCCATTATTATTAAATCAGCAAGTTTTCCAATTTCGACAGATCCAATTTGATCTTCCATTCCGATAGCCTCAGCTGCATGTAGGGTAGCAGCTCTAATTACCTCCATTGGATGAAACCCTGCTTCTCTTAATAACTCTAATTCCTGGACATAACCAAATCCATAAAGGTTATACATATACCCTGAATCTGCCCCAGCAGTAACTCTACCACCTCTATTCTTATACTCATTTATAAAAGTCATCCATAACTTATAATTTTCTTTCCATTCTGTCTCTAGTTCTGAGCCCCAGTCATAATAAGCTGCGGCATGAGAATCTCTTGCTGGAAGGAAAAACTTAAGAAGCTTAGGTCTTGTATAATCTTTATGCCACGGCAGGCTACTTGCTCTCTGTACATCTCTAAATACACTGTATGGCACAAAAGTTACATCAATTGTGAAATCTAATGATATTAATTCATTCATAACATCATTCCATTTTTTAGAATATGGTTCAGCAGCCTGTTTCCAAAGTTTTCCAGCTTCTTCAAATCTATGACCTTCATTCATATAATTATATTCAACAGGATAATTTTGAACAGTTTTATCTTCAAATAATGCTTCTGGTAGACCGTACCAGTGTTCCATTGTAGTTAAACCATTTCTTGCTGTTTCTAGCACATTCATTTCAGCAACATCCATTTGTGCATGGTGACATGCAGATCTTAAGCCTAATCTTTTGTTTTCTTGAAGTGCAGCTTTAAATATATCAGGTCTAGAACCAAAAAATTTAATTCCATCAGCTCCTCTATCAGCATTCTTTCTTACCCAATTGACAGCTTCTTCAGGAGTATTTATGCCATTTTTTGCTCCTTGACCGAAACTTGTATACGCTAAAATTCTTGGAGCTGTAATACTATTTTTTTTACTTTCCTCTTTCTGATGGAGAACCCAATCAAGTCCTTGACCGCAAGAAGGATCTCTTATAGTAGTTATTCCGTGTGCCATCCATAATTTAAATACATATTCAGCAGTACCTTCTCTTTGTGAGGAAATATGACCATGCATATCAATTAGTCCAGGGAGAACATATTTTCCGTGAGCATCAATTTCTTTAGCTCCCGGTTTTGCTACAGGTCTTCTGCTTTCTTTAATTTCAAGACCTGGATAGCCAACATTTCTTATACTTTTAATAATATTTTTTTCAATTACAATGTCAACTGGACCGGTTGGAGGAGCTCCATTTCCATTAATAATTGTTGCACCCCTTATAATTAATTGATTAAAAGGTCCTTCACCTCTAAATCTTTCAGGAGCTTTTTCTATTTGACCAAAAGAATAGTTGCTTATAAGAAGGAAAATAATAAGTATAGTTTTTTTCATTGTATTAGGATAATATTGGAACTAAATTTATTTAATATAAAATTTATAAATTAAAATTAAAAGTAATGGCACTCACTTATTCCCAAATGTTACCTTTAGGTACAGAGCTACCAAAATTTAAACTGGTAAATGTATTGACTGATGAATTATATTCTACTGAAAACTTTACATCTGAAAAAAATACAGTAGTTATGATTATTTGTAATCATTGTCCTTATGTAATTCATTATCATGATGAAATTAAAAAAATAATTAATGATTATAATGGCATAAGATTTATTGCAATTAGCTCAAACGATATCGAAAATTATCCTCAGGATTCTCCAGAGAAAATGAAACTATTATTTCAAGACTTAGGAATTTTCATTCCATACTTATTTGATGAAACCCAGGAAATTGCAAAATTATTTAAGGCAGAATGTACTCCAGAATTTTATTTATTTAATAAAGAAAGAGCATTGGTATATAGAGGTAGGCTAGATTCTTCATCTCCTGGAAACTCAGATGAAGTTGACGGCAGAGATTTAAGAAAAGCTATTGATTTAACTCTTGATAATAAAGATGTAAAATTTGATCAGTTCCCTAGTATGGGGTGTAACATAAAATGGAAGTAAAAATGAATCAATTTTTAATTATTCATTTAGATAAAAAATATCTATAATTGCTTTCTATTTTACAAAAAAAGCAGATTATGGAAGGAAATAAAATTAAATATTCAGATGGAAACATGGTCGTCCCAAATGACCCAATAATACCTTTTATTGAAGGTGATGGAATAGGTGTTGATATCTGGCCCGCAAGTAAGTTGGTACTTGACTCAGCAGTAGAAAAAGCATACTCTGGTGAGAAAAAAATTGTTTGGAAAGAAGTTTTAGCTGGAGAGAAAGCTTATAATCAAACGGGAGAGTGGTTGCCCCAAGAAACTTTAGATGTATTCAATGAATACCTAGTTGGTATTAAAGGTCCACTTACGACTCCAGTTGGAGGTGGAATAACGTCCCTAAATGTAGCACTCAGACAAAAGCTTGACTTATTTGCTTGTGTCAGACCTGTAAGATGGTTTAATGGAACTCCATCACCTGTTAAAAATCCTTCAACCACTGATATGGTAATTTTCAGAGAAAATACTGAAGATATTTATGCTGGAATTGAGTTTGAAAACGGTAGCGATGAAAATCAAAAAATTAAGGAGATCCTCAGAGAAAATTTTGCAGATAGATTTAATAAAATAAGATTTCCTGAAACAGTTGGGTTAGGCATTAAGCCAATTTCAGTAGAAGGAACATATCGATTAGTAAGATCTGCAATTCAGTATGCTATCAAACAGAATAGAAGTTCTGTCACTCTAGTCCATAAAGGAAATATAATGAAGTACACAGAAGGTGCCTTTAGAGATTGGGGATATAAAATTGCGAAAGAGGAATTTGGAGCTGTAGATTATGAAGGTGGACCATGGCAAGTTATTAAAAATGGTTCTCACGAAATAATTATTAAAGATGTTATAGCTGACGCTTTCCTGCAACAAATTTTGCTAAGGCCGAAAGAATACTCAGTAATAGCAACTATGAATCTTAATGGAGATTATATTTCTGATGCTTTAGCTGCTATTGTAGGTGGTATTGGAATTGCCCCAGGAGCAAATGTTAATTATCAAACTGGTCATGCTATATTTGAAGCAACTCATGGAACAGCGCCTAAATATGCAGGCCAAAATAAAGTAAATCCAGGTTCAGTTATTCTTTCAGGTTCAATGATGCTTGAGCATTTAGGTTGGAATGAAGCTAAAGATTTAATTCATAAGGGATTAACAAAATCTATAGAATCAGGTAAAGTCACTTATGACTTTGAAAGATTGATGGATAATGCTACGCTTCTTTCATGTTCTGACTTTGCTCAGGAAATTGTGAACAATATGTAACTAAATTACTAATGGCAAAAGATAAAGTATATGTATTTGACACTACCCTAAGAGATGGTGAACAAGTTCCAGGATGTCAGTTAAATACTGATGAAAAGATTGAAATTGCACTGGATCTTGAGTCATTAGGAGTTGATATCATTGAGGCTGGTTTTCCAATTTCTAGCCCGGGTGATTTTAATTCTGTATCTGAGATATCCAAAGTAGTAAAAAAACCCATTATTTGTGCATTATCGAGAGCTGTTATTTCTGATATTGATATGGCTAACTTAGCCTTAAAAAATGCAAAAAGAAAAAGAATACACACTGGTATTGGAGCCTCTGACATTCATATTAAACATAAATTTAATTCTACAAGAGAAAAAATTTTAGAGCAAGCTGTAGCTGCTGTCAAATATTCAAAAAAGTTCTTTGAGGATGTTGAATTTTATCCTGAGGACGCAGGACGGGCTGATCAAGATTTTTTATGTAAGATGGTAGAAGAAGTCATAAAAGCTGGAGCTACAGTTATTAATATCGCAGACACTACTGGTTATAACTTACCAGAGATGTACGGTAAAAAAATAAATTATTTAATGAATAATGTGCCAAATGTTGATAAAGCAATTATCTCTGTTCATTGTCATAATGATCTTGGTTTAGCAACTGCTAATTCTATTGCAGGACTACAAAATGGTGCTAGGCAATTTGAAGCTACTATTAATGGAATAGGAGAGAGGGCAGGAAATACATCTCTTGAGGAAGTGGTAATGGCACTTAAAGCTCATCCTGATTTAAATTTAGATACAAGTATTATTACTAAAAATATTGTTCCGATTAGTAAGAAGGTAAGTAGATTAATGAATATGCCTACTCAAAGAAATAAAGCAATCGTTGGAGCAAACGCTTTTGCTCATTCATCGGGTATTCATCAAGATGGTTTTTTGAAAAATAGAGAAAATTATGAAATAATAAACCCAGAAGATGTAGGTCTTAAAGCTTCTTCAATAGACTTAACTGCAAGAAGTGGGAGGGCTGCTTTAAAGCATAGACTTAAATTACTTGGATTTAGTTTCTCCAAAGTTGAGTTAGAAACTATATACATAAAATTCATTGAAATGGCTGATGAGAAAAAGCTGCTTCATGATGAAGATCTTTATGAGTTAATGAAAAAGTATAACTAATGGGAAAAACCCTTTTTGAAAAAGTTTGGGATAATCATGTTGTTGACTCTATCCCTAATGGTCCTAGTATAATTTATATTGATAAGCATCTCATTCATGAAGTTACAAGTCCTCAAGCTTTTGCTGGATTAAATAAAAGAAATATAAAAGTTTTTAGACCAGATAAAACTATAGCAACAGCTGATCATAATGTCCCAACCACGAATCAACATTTACCAATACAAGAAGCATTATCTAGAAACCAAGTAGAGACACTTAATAAAAATTGTAGAGAACACTGTGTTGAATTATATGGTTTAGGTCATAAGTATCAAGGTATTGTTCATGTTATAGGTCCTGAGTTAGGGATCACACAGCCTGGAATGACTATAGTTTGTGGTGATAGTCATACATCTACCCATGGTGCTTTTGGTTCTATAGCATTTGGAATTGGAACTAGTGAGGTTGAAATGGTTTTGTCAACACAGTGTTTATTACAAAATAAACCTAAAACAATGTTAATTGAGATTGATGGTGAACTAAATGAGGGTGTGTATTCAAAAGATATTATTCTATATATAATTTCTAAAATTACAGCTTCTGGAGGGACAGGTTATTTTGTCGAGTATTCTGGTGCTGCAATACGTTCTCTTTCTATGGAGGCACGTATGACTATTTGTAATATGAGTATAGAGATGGGTGCAAGAGGTGGAATGATAGCACCCGATGAGATCACTTTTGATTATATAAAAGGAAAAAAGTTTTCCCCTCAAGGTGATGAATTTGATGCTTCAGTAAAAAAATGGAAACAACTGAAATCCGATAATGACGCTAAATATGATAAGGTAATTAAGTTTGATGCTAAAGATATTGAACCAATGATTACTTATGGTACTAATCCTGGTATGGGAATTAAGATTAAAGACTATATTCCAGATAGCGCATTAAATACTTCATCTGAATCATTTAATAAATCTTTAGACTATATGGGCTTAAAATCAGGACAAAAGTTAATTGATAAAAAAATTGATTATGTATTTATAGGGTCATGTACTAATTCAAGGATTGAAGATTTAAGAATTGCCTCTAACATAGTTAAAGGTAAGAAAAAGTCGGATCAAGTTAATGCCTGGGTTATTCCAGGATCAAAATCGGTAGAAAAAATTGCAATTGAAGAAGGTTTAGATAAAATATTTAATGAAGCGGGTTTCGAATTTAGGCAGCCTGGATGTTCAGCTTGTCTTGCAATGAATGAAGATAAAATTCCACAAGGTAAATATTGTGTTTCTACATCGAATAGGAATTTTGAGGGAAGACAGGGTCCTGGTTCTAGAACTTTTTTGGCTAGCCCAGCAACTGCAGCTTTGACAGCACTTAATGGCTTTATAACTGATATAAGAGATTATAATTAATATGGAAAAATTTATAAAATTTGACTCTACTATAATGCCACTCAATATTGAGAATATTGATACAGATCAAATCATCCCCGCTAGATTTTTAAAAGCTGTAACTAGGGATGGTTTTGGTGATAATTTATTTAGAGATTGGAGATATGACAATAATGATAATTTAATTGAAAACTTTAATTTGAATAGCATTAATAATGATTCTAAAATTCTTCTCGCAGGAAGAAATTTTGGATGTGGTTCAAGTAGAGAACATGCAGCTTGGGCAATATACGATTATGGATTTAGAGTTGTTGTAAGCAGTTTTTTTGCAGATATTTTTAGAAATAATGCTCTTAATAACGGACTTTTAGTAATTCAGCTTAGTCAGAATAAAATTGATCAAATTTTTGATAAAGTTTCAAATGATATTAATACTGTATTTTCAGTTGATCTAAATGATCAAAAGTTTTACTCATCAGATGGAACAATTGATGAAGAATTTGAAATTAATGAGTATAATAAAACCTGTCTAATTAATGGGTATGATAATATTGATTATTTATTAAGTGTTAAGGATAAAATTTTAAAATTTGAATCTAATCTGAAATGAAAGTATATAATATAGCAGTTTTGGAGGGTGATGGAATAGGTCCTGAAGTGATGAAAGAAGCTTTAAAATTATTAGATGTAATTTCTAAAAAAAATAATGTAAAGTTTGATTGCGTTAAAGGATTAGTTGGTGCTGCTGCAATAGACAAAGAAGGTCACCCATTTCCTAATTCAACAAAAAATATTTGTAATAATTCAGATGCGATATTATTTGGTGCTATTGGTGATCCTAAGTATGATAATGATCCTAAAGCAAAAATTAGACCTGAGGATGGACTACTTGAGATGCGGAAGTTTTTGGGCTTATACGCAAATGTCAGACCTGTTATAACATATGACTCTCTTTTGGATTCTTCTCCACTAAAAAAAGAAATTGTATCTGGAACTAACTTTGTTGTTTATAGGGAATTAACCGGAGGTATATATTTTGGTGAAAAATCAATTTCAGATGATAGAAAATCTGCTTATGATACCTGTTCTTATAGTGTTGATGAAATTGAGAGAATTTCTCATTTAGCGTTTAAAGAAGCAAGAAAAAGAAAAAAAGAATTGACTTTAGTTGATAAGGCAAATGTATTAGAAACATCAAGATTATGGAGAGAGGTCGTTCAAAAAATTTCTAACGATTATCCAGATATTGACGTTTCATATCTTTTTGTTGATAATGCTGCAATGAAAATAATTACTAATCCTAAAGATTTTGACGTTATTTTAACTGAAAATATGTTTGGAGATATTATAACAGATGAAGCATCTGTTATAACTGGTTCATTAGGAATGTTACCTTCCGCTTCAATTGGAGATAAAATATCTTTATTTGAACCAATTCACGGATCTTATCCTCAAGCTGTAGGAAAAGGCATTGCAAACCCAATGGCTATGATTCTATCATTAGCTATGATGTTAGATTTATCATTTAATTTAAAAAAAGAGTCAGAAATTATTTTAAAATCTATAGAAGATGCTTTAAGTGAAAACTTTGTCACAATTGATATTGATAGTAAAAATTATCATACAACAAGTGAAGTTGGTGATTGGCTATCAAAAAGAGTATCTGAGTATTTAAGTTAGTTTTAACTTTTCTTAATAAATGTTTTTTTGATTTAATGTCTAAATTATTTTTCTTTAAATATGATTAGGACAATATTATTTCTATTTACTATCATTTCAAACCCTCTCTTTTCTCAAGAAAAGGATAAGGATATGACCTATTCTATATTCCCAAATCCAGCTAATGAATTTATTAATCTAAAGATAGATAATAATTCAATAGATGATTATAAATTTTCTATACACTCCCTAATTGGAAATCAGATGGATTTTCAGCAAGAAAAAATATCGGATAATGAAATGAGATTTGTTATAAATAGTTTTAATTCTGGCTATTATTTTATTCTTATTGATTTCAAAAGTGAGAATCGAAGAAGAATTATAAAATTTTCTAAAAACTAGTTAACTGAATTTCTTGAGTAATTATTTTCAAAAAGATCTCTATATTTTTTAGATAGCTCTGGATTAGTATATTTACTATATGCTCTTGCTAATGTATTTAGGGATACAAGATTTTTTTGAATTTCATATCGATCATCTATTTTATTATCAAAATAATAATTAAGTAATTCATCTGACCTGTTTGCTATTACTTCTGCAATCTTATTTGCTAACTCTTCAGTATCCATGTCTGCTTTAATTTTTAGATCTAATAAGAATTCAACAAGCTGTACGGAGAAATGATCATACATAATACTTTTGTCCGGGATTAATTCTATTGACTTATTAATAACTTCATGAGCTTTTTCATAATCTCCATCATTTATTAAGTTTCTAATTAAGGTATTGAATGTAGATCTATAATTCATAATAAAACCTCTATGATCTTCTGAAAAATAAGCGTTTTCATTATCAAGCTCTCTCCAGTGTGAATTATTCAACATGTTAGAATACATTAACTCTGTATTTATCAGACTCCCAGAATTTGGATTTAAAACTGGCATTAATCTATAAGCAAAACCTTCTTGAACAACATTTCTCTTGAGATCTATATTAATTCCATTTAAAGATGTATTATTAAAATAAATTGGTCTCTCCCAATTATTTGCCTGAAGAAGATCTAAAAATGCAAGATCTTTTTTCTCAAGTCCATTTTTATTACTCTTCAATGTCAAGAATAAAGTATCTTTTTTGAATGATTCAAACTGCTGAGGTATTTCAAATGGTAAATTTTTATCTACTGAGAGCCAAAATGATTTAGAAGGTATGGAATTATAATTACTTACTGATGTAGCAACTTGAATTGCCTTACTATTTCTTTGTACTAAATTTATAAATCCTTTTAGATTAATTGCAACATTTTGAATTTTTGGATTATTAACATAAGGTAAGTAATCATTGAGTCCTCCTTGAATGTAGTTTTCAAGATCAACTGAAAACTTTATTTTTTCTGAAAGATTTTTTTTAGTCATCATCTGCTCAATATACCAGTCAGTATTAAAATAACTTAATACTATAACTCTGACATCTGTTCTGTAATTTTCTACTTCTTGTACATACCATAATGGGAAAGTGTCATTATCACCACCTGTGAAAAGAATTGAGTTTGGGGCACAAGAATTAAGAAGGTTTTTTGCTGAATCTACAGTTAAATATCTATTTGATCTATCATGGTCATCCCAATTTTCTTTTGCTAATAATGTCGGAGATGACATTGAAAATAAAAGTGATAATCCAAGAGCTAAATTTTTATTATTAATAAATCTTTTGAAAAAGTAAAATAAGAATATTGACCCATAACCAATCCATATAGAAAATGCATAATAAGACCCTGCATAAATATAATCTCTCTCTCTTGGTTCAACTGGTGGGCTATTTAAGTATACTACTAATGCGAATCCGGTTAGTATAAACAATAACAGTACAACATAAAAATTCTTATTGTCTTTATAGTATTGAAAAAGAAGCCCTAAGATTCCAAGAATTAGGGGAATCATTAAATAGTTATTTCTAGCTTTATTAACTTCTAGTTGATACGGAACCTCATCAAAAACATTTTGTAGCCCTAGCCAATTTGCATTTTGGATATCTGATGATCTTCCAGAAAAATTCCACATAAAATATCTTAGGTACATATGTCCAACTTGATATTTAAAGAAGAACAATAAATTATCAGAAAATGTAGGTTTTTGAGTTTGAGATAAATTCGTTATTTCTCTATATCTATTTATATGATTAGCGTTACTACTATACATTCTTGGAAAAATGGTAGTTCTTTTTGGGTCATAGACATAATTAAATTTCTTTTCCTTTACCTCATATCTATCTTCTCCTTTTTTATAGCTAACTCCTGTTTCTTCTTGTTTTATCACATCAGCATCAAAATACTGTCCCTTAAATAATGGTCTATATCCATATTGTTCTCTTTTAAGATAAGAGATAAAATTTAAAATGTTTTCAGGATTATTTTCATCTATTGGTGGGTTATAATTTGATCTAATCAATACAAGAGAATAAGATGAATAGCCTATTAGAATAAAAGTAAAAGCTAGTAGAGTGGTATTTAGAATTGTTTTTTCCTTTTTGTGGGAATACCAGATAAGATAAATTAAAGAGGAAACAAAAATTACTATAAAGAAAATAATACCTGATCCAAAAGGTAGACTTAATGTATTTACAAACAATCTTTCAATAAAACTAGCAATAGAAGGTAAACCAGGTATTATACCTTCAACTATAACTCCCACAACTAATAATCCTAAGATAAGAGAGGAAGCTATACCAATTAATGAAATTTTTTCAGCTTTCTTAAAATACATAATAAGTGCTAGTGCTGGAATGGCAACTAAGTTAAGTAGGTGAACGCCTATAGATAATCCCATCATATATGCTATTAATATTATCCATCTATTTTGATGGGACGCATCTTCAGTACTTTCCCATCTAAGTATAGCCCAAAACACAAAAGCAGTAAAGAATGAGGACATTGCGTATACTTCAGCTTCCACTGCTGAAAACCA
>JAYNOQ010000046.1:0-13287 GCA_038113315.1 Flammeovirgaceae bacterium
GATCAATTTATAAATATGATAAAATGAAAAAACTTTCATTTCCAAAATCAAAAATTAATGTTCTCCTTTTAGAAAAACTAGATAAGGCAGCATTTGATATTTTTTCTGGGGAGGGATATAATGTTGAAACATATGATGGAAGTTTAGAGGAAGATGAGCTTATTAAAAAAATAAAAGATGTTTCTATTTTAGGTATTCGTTCAAAAACAAATATCACAAAAAAAGTAATTGATTCAGCAAATAGACTACTAAGTATTGGAGCTTTTTGTATAGGAACTAATCAAATAGATTTGATTGAATGTGCTAAAAATGGAGTTACTGTGTTTAATGCACCATATAGTAATACAAGATCTGTTGTAGAAATCGTTTTAGGACAAATGATTAATATAATGAGATCAATTGTAAATAAGTCTAATGATATGCACAAAGGAATTTGGAGAAAAGACTCAATAAATTCCTTCGAATTAAGAGGTAAAACTATAGGAATTATAGGATATGGTAATATAGGTTCACAATTATCTGTTGTATGTGAGTCTATAGGAATGAAAGTTTTATATTTTGATAATGAAGATAAATTATCAATTGGAAATGCCTTAAAATGTAATTCTTTAAGTTCCCTTCTTGAAAAGTCTGATGTTATATCAATACACATTGATGGGAGAAAGGAAAATACAAATTTTTTTGGTAGAAAAGAGTTTAGTATGATGAAAAAGGGATCAGTTTTAATCAATTACAGTAGAGGTAATGTCTTAGATATTGATGCTCTGATAGAAAATTTATCTAATGAAAAGCTATTAGGTGCAGCTATAGATGTTTTCCCTAAAGAACCTATAAATAATAAAGAGGAATTTAAATCAAAACTTAGAGGTTTGAATAATCTTATATTATCTCCTCATATAGGGGGAAGTACTAAAGAGGCTCAAAAAAATATTGGATCTTATGTGCCAGAAAAAATAATTGATTTTATAAATACAGGTAACACCTCTAATTCTGTTAATTTCCCTGAGCTATCTCTTCCTGAACAAAGAGATTCACATAGGCTTATTCATATTCATTATAATGAACCAGGTGTTTTACTTAATATCAATAAAATTATATCAAAGTATAATATCAATATCAAAGGACAATATTTAAAAACTATTGAAAATATTGGGTATGTAATTACTGATATAGATAGAGAGTATGATAAATCAGTAGTTGATGAATTAAAAAACATTTCAAATACTATTAAATTAAGGGTACTTTATTAATATGAAAGATATTTTCTTTACTCCAGGACCCTCAGAACTTTTTTTTACAGTAGAAGATCATATAAAAAATGGTTTTAAAAAAAATATATTTTCTATATCCCACAGAAGTAAAGAATTCAAGAAAATTTATGAAGAGTGTGTAACTAACTTAAAGATTTTTTTAAATATTCCAGATGGTTACCACGTAGCTTTTCTTTCCTCAGCTAATGAAATTTGGGAAAGAATTATTCAAAATTTAATAGAGAAAGAATCTGGGCATTGCATAAATGGAGCTTTTTCCAAAAAATTTTATGATTTTTCCTTATTAAATGAAATAAATGCTACTCCTTACTACTTTGATAAGGAAGAGTATAAAATTAATGAAATATCAAAATCACATGAACTTTTAGCTTTGACATTAAATGAAACTAGTACAGGAATCATGTGTAATAATAATTCAATTAAAGATATAAGAAACAAAGTTGATTCATTGATTGCTCTTGACTGTGTAAGCGGTATACCCTCTTTACCTTTCAACATATATGATGTAGACACATTTTATTTTTCAGTTCAAAAATGTTTTGGATTACCATCAGGACTTGGCGTATGGATATACAATGATAAATGTTTAAAAAAACATAATGATCTAAAAGAAAAAAAAATCACAGGGACCTATCATTCACTAAATAAATTACATCAAATGGGATTAAAGAACCAAACACCTGAAACCCCAAATGTATTAGCAATTTATGTTTTTGGAAAGGTTCTTAAGGATATGCTAAATATTAGGATTGAAAATATAATTAGAGATACTAATTATAAGTCTACACTTTTATACAACACTATCAATAACCACCCTGGATTAAATACATATATAATAAACAAAAAAATACAGTCAAAAACTGTTATAGTAGCTGATACATTAAAAGAAGCTAATTTTTTTATAAATGGTTTAAGAGAAAAGGGTAAAATAATAGGAAAAGGGTATGGATCCACAACAAATCAAATAAGAATTGCTAACTTTCCTACTCATTCAAAAGAAGTTTTTGAATCGCTTTGTGATGAACTAAACCAATTAAAATGAAAACTGCTGTTGTTACAGGTGGAGCTAGTGGTATAGGATTAGAATTTGTTAAACTACTAATTAGTGATAATTACAAAGTTTATGTTGTAGATAATAATGAAGAAAATTTAAAAAATTTATCATCAAATTTTAATTCTAAAAATATAGAGTCAATACGCCAAGATCTTTCAAAAAAAGACTCACCAGAAAAACTTTATAAAATTCTTAAAAAAGAAAATATCGATATTTTAATTAATAATGCTGGATTTGGCACATATGGGAAATTTCATGAAACAGACTGGAAAATAGAAAAAGACATGATTAATCTTCACGTTTTAAACACCACCCATCTGACAAAACTATTTTTAAAAGATATGGTTAAGAAAAATGAAGGTAAAATATTAAATATAGCATCAGTCGCGGCGTTTCAGCCAGGACCACTAATGTCTTTGTACTATGCATCAAAGGCATATATTCTACATTTTACAGAAGCCATATCAAATGAGGTAAAAGATAAAAATATTTGCATATCAGTTCTATGCCCAGGACAAACTAAAACCAATTTCCAAAAAAATGTCTCGAGTAAAAAGAATAAAATTAAATTTAATACTGCTTGTCCAATTAATGTAGCAAAGTATGGTTATGAATCCTTGAAGAAAAATGTTACTGTTTCTGTGCCAGGTTTTTGGAATAAAATGGTTGTTTTTCTAGCAAGGTTATTACCAAGATCTACTTCAA
The DNA here is from genome assembly GCA_038113315.1 of Flammeovirgaceae bacterium. Classification (GTDB taxonomy): domain Bacteria; phylum Bacteroidota; class Bacteroidia; order Cytophagales; family MED-G16; genus MED-G16. The sequence continues at coordinate 3,031 of JAYNOQ010000046.1, forward strand.
CTAATCTTGTAAGATATATTCAAGAAAAAAATAGAGATTAATTTTTTGAGATGGATAAAGAATCAGCTAAAAAAAAAATAGAAATTCTTAGGGAAGAAATAGAATATCATAATAAACTATATTATGATGACAATGAAAATATCATATCTGATTATGAATATGATTTAAAAATGAATGAACTTATTTCTTTAGAAAAAAAGTTTCCTGAATTTTCATTACCTACCTCCCCTAGCCTTAAAGTTGGTGGAACAATAACAAAAAACTTTAAAACATTTAAGCATAATGAGCAAATGCTATCATTATCTAATACCTACTCTGATGAAGATTTAGATGATTTTGATAAAAGAATAAAAAAGATATTAGATACTTTAGACATAGAATATGTATGTGAGTTAAAATATGATGGAGTTGCTTTAAGTATTATATATGAAAATAATACACTTAAAAGAGCTCTAACTAGAGGTGATGGTAAATATGGTGATGATATATCAAATAATGCACTTACAATTAAAACATTACCAATAAAATTAAAATCCGAAGAAAATTTAGATATAGAAGTAAGAGGTGAAGCATTTATTTCTAAATCCAATTTTGATTTATTAAATAAAGAAAAAGAAAATAATAATGAACAATTATTTTCAAATCCAAGAAATACGGCATCAGGATCATTAAAACTTCAAGATTCATCAGAAGTATCCAAAAGAAAAATTAATTGCTTCATTTATTCATTAAATTCAGATATTGACGGAATAATTACCCAAGAAGATAGCCTCAATTATTTAAAGAGTATTGGGTTCAATGTGCCTAATACATATGAAAAATGTAATAATATTGATGAAGTAAAAAAATATATCAAAAAGTGGGAAGATAAAAGAGATACTTTAGATGTTGAGACTGATGGTATAGTAATTAAGGTAAATAATTTAGAGTATCAGGATATATTAGGAAATACAAGCAAAAGTCCAAGATGGGCAATTGCATATAAATACAAAGCTGAGAGCAAAGAAACTATAATAAAAGATATTCTCTTTCAAGTTGGAAGAACAGGTGCAGTAACTCCAGTAGCAATTCTAGAACCAGTTCAAATTGGAGGATCAATAGTAAAGAGGGCGTCTCTCCATAACCATAATGAGATTAAAAGATTAGATATTAGAATTAATGATTATGTAAATATTGAAAAAGGAGGTGAAATAATACCAAAAATTACCTCGGTTAATAAAAATAAAAGAAATAATGAATCAAAAGAATTTGAATTCCTTAAAAATTGTCCATCATGTGGATCAACTCTTTATGTTGAGGATAACCAAGCAGTTTCTTATTGTAAAAATGATATAAAATGCAAACCTCAGATTTACGGTAGAATTGAGCACTTTATCAGTAAAAATGCAATGGATATCGAGCATATTGGTCCTGAAACTATAAAAGGTCTTGTAGATAATGATATTATTAGTAATCCAGCAGATCTTTATACTATAAAATTTGAAGATATTATAGATCTTGAATTGAAAATAAATGATGAAGGAAAAATAAGATCACTTAAAGAAAAGTCATGTAATAATATCATAGAAAGTATTGAGAAATCGAAGACAAAATCATTCTCTAACTTATTATTTGCTCTTGGAATTAGATATGTTGGTAAAACAACTGCTGAAAAATTAACTACACACTTTGGTAAAATCAATAACCTAATTAATGCAAGCTTTGATGAAATTATCTCAGTAGATGAGGTTGGAGATAAAATTGCAGAAAGTATCATTAAATTTTTCTCAATTAATGAAAATATAGACCTTGTAAATCATCTAAAAGATTCAGGACTAAACTTTAGTGAAAAAACTCAAGAAATGGAGTCAACAAAACTTAATGGGTTATCATTTGTGATTTCAGGAAAATTTATAAATTTTTCAAGAGAAAAACTTCAAGAAAAAATTAAAATAAATGGAGGTAAATTAGTAAAATCATTATCTTCTAAAACTGATTTTCTTATTGCAGGAGAAAATATGGGTCCGAAGAAGAAAATAATGGCAGATAAATTAAATATTAAAATTATATCTGAAAGCGAGTTTATATCTATGTTATGAAAGTACTTTTACCAATACTTAATAAATTAAAAAGAAAAAGATTATTAATAAATAGAGCTTCAAATAGCTACAGGAAAGCTAAACATATAGGAATACTATACACTTATATTGATGAAAACAAACAAAAAGCTATCAATGATTTTGTTGAAAAATTAAAAAAAGATGGAAAGAGAGTTGATATACTACCCGCTATAACAAATAAAAATGCAGATAATAGATATTTTAAAACTTTCAGATTAGGAGAAATTAATTCCCTTGGTAAATGGTCTAATAATCATGTTAATTTATTTATATATCAACAGTATGATTTTTTAATTTATCCTGATTTAAATTTAATTCCTGAAATGGAAAATATTTTAATTAATTCATACTCAAAATGTAGAATTGGGTTTTTTAATACTGATTTTAATCTTTTTGAAATGATTTTGAAATCAGAGCTTGAATATGATATCGAATTTAGAATGAATAAGCTCTACAAATACTTAAAAAAATTAAAATAAAAAAGGTGATCATAAAGATCACCTTTAATATAAAAACTTTTTCTTGTATTAATTAAGAAGCGTTTTTCTGTGCTTGAACTTCTTTTCTAACATCTTGAGCCCAAACTTTTAAAGCTTGCATGCCCTTTCTAACTCTAGTTCCAGCTGCTTTATTTCCTTTGTCATAAAATTTAGCAAAGTCAGGACCTAAGTCATTTACTAAGCCAGTTAATTCATCGTATCTACTCATTTTATAAAAATTTAAATTAAAAAATAGTACGATGACAATTTATGAAAAAAAACTAATAAATCTATAAGTTAGAGGCGTTTTTTAAAGATTTTATGTCAAAACAGCCCCTTTTTCTCCCATTTTTTGATAAATACCGTCGTCAAGCTTCTTTTTTACCTCTTTAAATGCACTTATGGTCTGATTTACATCATCTAAAGTATGTGAAGCTGTAGGAATAATTCTTAACATTATTACTCCTTTTGGTACTACTGGATAAATAACACCAGAACAGAAAATACTATACTCAGATCTTAAATCCTTTATCAAATTAGTACACTCATAAACATCACCTTTTAATATTATTGGTGTTACTGGAGACTGAGTAGTACCAATATTAAACCCATTTTCTTTTAAACCATTTTGGATAGCATTAACTATTTCCCATAATTTATTTTTAAACTCCGGTTTAGATCTTAATAATTCTAACCTTTTTAAATTTCCAATAACAAGAGGCATTGGTAAAGATTTTGCAAAGATTTGAGATCTTAATTTATACCTAAGATTATCAATAATATCTCTATCTCCTGATACAAAAGCTCCTATACTAGCCATTGACTTTGCGAAAGTTGAAAAGAATAAGTCAATACCGTCTTGAACACCTTGCTCTTCACCTGAACCAGCACCTGTTTTACCCATAGTTCCAAAACCATGAGCATCATCAACTAGTAATCTAAAATTATATTCATTCTTTAGAGATACTATAGATGCTAAATCACCCATATTTCCAGACATACCGAATACTCCTTCGGTAATTACTAAAATACCTCCCCCTGTTTCTTTGACTATTTTAGTAGCTCTATCTAGTTGACTTTTAAGGTTTTCCATGTCGTTATGCGGATAAACAAATCTTTTTCCGATATGCATCCTTAACCCATCAATAATACATGCATGACATTCAGAGTCATACACTACAACATCTTTTCTATCTAATAGAGAATCAACAATAGATAATACTCCTTGATAACCATAGTTTAGAAGAATAGAATCTTCTTTTTGGACAAATTCTGAAAGTTCTTTTTCAAGCTTTTCATGATGTACAGAGTTACCAGACATCATTCTGGCACCCATAGGATATGATAAACCCCAATCTTTAGCTGCTTGTGCATCTGTCTCCCTAACTTCAGGATGATTAGCTAGACCTAAATAATTATTTAGACTCCAATTTAAAACATCATTACCTTTAAATTTCATTCTTGGTCCAATTTCACCTTCAAGCATTGGAAACATATAGTAGTTATCATCTATATGAGAATAGGCTCCTAGGGGACCTTTATCTTTAAGAATTTTTTCAAATAAATCCATAATTAGTCATATTATTTTTCGCAAAAATAATAACTAAAGAAGTAAATTTTATAAAAAGAAAGTAAATGTTTTAGTTACCAATTCTAATAGCAACCGAGGGACCTGAATCATTACTTTTAGATTCTGATTCACCAACCCCTTTTCCATTAATTTTATTTACTTGTATGATTGATCCATCTTTAAGTTTCTGCGAAATAGCAAGATATGGACCACTAATAACTCTATCTTTCTCAGTTAAACCAGATAATATTTCAATATTTTCAAAATCACTGATTCCAGTTTCAACTTCAATCATTTTAGTAATACCATTTTCATCAATAAAAACAACTTGCTTAATTTCCTCATTTCCTAAGCTATCTTTTTCATTTTTAGTTGTTACAGATGAAATTGGCACAACTAAAATATCTTCTTTTTGTTGAGTAATAATTTCTACACTAGCAGTCATGCCTGGTTTAAAAGGATTTTTGATTCCCTGATCAATTGTTAAATCTTTAAACGATTCATTGATAACCCTAATCTTAACTTTAAACTCAGTTACTGCATCTGGAGAAGGTTTTGGATTAGCTGTACTAGCGATTTCAGTAACAATTCCTTTAAATACTTTATCGTAGGTATTGTATGCATCTACATCAATATTAGTTGTATCTCCAATGTTTACTCTTACAATGTCATTTTCATTAACATCTACTCTAACTTCCATAATTGATAGATCAGCAATTCTTAATAACTCAGTACCTGCCATTTGTGATGTTCCAACTACCCTTTCTCCGAGCTCAACATTTAACAATGAGACTGTTCCAGTCATAGGAGCAATAATACTTGTTTTTCTAAGATTTTCTTCTGACTCGTCAACTGTTGCTTTAGCACTTTTCACTACATATTCACTAGCTTTTACACTTTGTTTACTAGATTCTAAATCTTGGGTTGAAACCTTAAAATTTGTTTCAGCAATTTCATATTCTGAGTCTGAAATTACATTTTGTTCAAATAATGATTTTTGTCTATTAAATTCAAGTTTAGATCTTAAGTACTGAGCTTCAGCCCTTGATAAATTAGACTTTGAACTAGAAAGATTAGCTCTAACTTGATTATAATTTGCTTTAGCTCTTTCTAGAGCATTAATAAAATTATCTGGTCTTATTTTAACTAGTAATTTACCTTCATCAACAAAATCACCTTCCATAATTGTTAATTCAATAATTTCTCCAGGCACTTCAGGACTAACCCTTACTTCTACTTCAGGTTGAATTTCTCCAGAAGCGGTTACTAATTCAGTGATTTTTCCTTTAAAAGCTTCTCTAACTTCAACTTCTATTGGTTTTACGCCTCCAAACCAACCTAGTCTTTTACCAATAGAAAGAAGAAGAATCCCTCCAATTACTAATGATCCAATAATTATTAATGTTTTCTTATTTTTCATAGTTAAAAAGTTAATTTTTTTCCTTGGTAAAAGTCTAATACTTTCAATTTAAAAATATAATCATATTTTGATATTAGTAAATCATTAGTAGCCCTAACTAAATTATTGTTAGAAATTTGATACTCTGTATAATTTACAGAACCTAAATTATATTGGCTTTTAATTATCCTAAATGACTCTTCTAGGGCATTTACCTGTTTTTGAGATGCAGAATATGACTTAGATGCAGAAAGAGCGTCATTATATGAGGTTTCTATTGTTTGTCTTACCTGATTTCTTGCCTCAATAACACTAATATCAGCAATTTCTTTATTTAATTTGGCTCTTTTGATATTAGAAGAAGTCTGATATCTATTAAAAATTGGAATAGATATTGAAAATGATAATGACTTACTTAAATAATCTTGCCATTGCTCCAATAATGTAAAGTCTTTATCAGATCCAACTACATTTGGTACTAGTCTTAAGGAGGAAACTGTTTCTAAGGGGTTGTTTGTAAGATAACCAATAGTTGTAGGCTCCATACTAAACCCATCATAAAATTCTCTTTCTCTATTAGCAAAACTTGAGTAGTTTGAACTAAAGTTAGAAGATACGCTAATTGTTGGATACCTTCCACTTCTAGAAATTCTTAAATCATATAAACTTGATTGAGCATTTTTTTCTGCACTTTTTATTTCAGGTAAAACAGATACTGCAACACTAAAAATTTCATCAGGATTTGAATCGATCACTGTTGATGGAGTAAGTTCAACAGCAGGTTTAATAATTTTAATTTCTTTATTAGTTTCTAATAAAAGAAGCTGTTTTAATTGAAGAAGAGAAAGTCTATAATTATTTTCTTGTTGAATAAGACCTAATTCATCACCAGCAACTTGAGCCTCTAAATTTAATTTATTTATCATAGGAATTGATCCAGCATCAACAAGTTTTGTTGTTCTAGTTAATTGTTCTTGCGTAGATTGTAATTGAAATTTAGCGTTATCTAATCTATCAGAACTTAACATAACGTTAAGATATGATCTGACTACGTTCAACATTACATTATTCCTTGTGTTTTCTAAATCAAAAGCACTTTTTTCAAGAAGAGTTTTTGATCTTTTTATATTATTTCTAGTAGAAAAACCTGAAAACAAATTAAGATTAGTTGAAGCTCCAACTCCTGAAAAGTCTGAATTATTTGATATGAATGTATTAGTAGTTGGATCAATAGATCTACCATAATTATTACCATAGTTTGAGAATATATTAAGTGTTGGTGCTTGTTGTAAAATGGCTTGATTATATCCTACTTTTTGTAACCTTTCATTGATAATACTTCTTTTTAACTGAAGATTATTTTCAAGAGCAATATCAATACACTCCTCTAGACTAAGTTCTAAATATTTGTTTGATTGTGCATAAATATTAAATGAAAAAAAAATGAGAATTATTAGTCTTAACATACTTATTAGATGATTTAATTATTAAATTCTTTCTTCAATAACGTTGCAAAGATAAAATTTAAGAGGAGAAAACAAATTATTTAAACTGAAACCTCACCTTTTATATGGGGATGAGCCTGATAATCCGTTAATTCAAAATCTTCGTATCTAAAAGAAAAAATATCATTAACATTTTTATTTATCTTCATCTTTGGTAACGGAAAAAAATCTCTTTCTAACTGCAACTTAACTTGATCTACGTGATTAAGATAAATATGAGCATCTCCAAAAGTATGAATAAAATCTCCAAGTTTAAGGTTACATACTTGAGCTACCATCATAGTCAATAATGCGTATGAAGCTATGTTAAATGGAACTCCCAAAAATACATCAGCACTCCTCTGATATAACTGACATGACAATCTCCCATTTAAAACATAGAACTGAAAAATAGTATGACAAGGAGGTAAAGCCATTGTCTCAATGTATGGGACATTCCATGCACTAATAATATGTCTTCTAGAGTGAGGGTTTTCTTTCAAATCTTCAATGAGTTTTTTTATTTGATCATGGGGCTCTCCATCTTTTCCTTCCCATCTTCTCCACTGAACACCGTATACTGGACCTAAATTTCCATCATTATCAGCCCATTCATCCCAGATTCTTACTCCATTTTCATTTAAGTATTTTATATTATTATCACCCTTTAAAAACCATAAAAGCTCGTAAATAATTGATTTCAAGTGTAATTTTTTTGTTGTAATACACGGAAAACCCTCATTAAGATTAAACCTCATTTGATGACCAAAAATACTTATTGTCCCGGTTCCTGTTCTATCTGATTTCTTCTCACCTTTTTCTAGAATTGTTCGTAACAGATTATGATATTGCTTCATATAATTTCAGTAAATTTATCTTCTAAAAGTAATTGTAAATCAAAATTAAGATTTAAGATGAAAAAAAGATTATCGTTGTTCATTATTTTTCTCTTATCTTCATTTTTTTTATATTTTTTTAGTATCCAAAAAAAATCATCAACAAATCTTTGGGATATTGTTCCTTCCAAATCAGCTATTATTTTCGAATTAGAAGAGCCTAATGTTCAGTGGAAAAAAATAGTGAAAAAATTAAATGAATCTAAATTTAAACTTTCTTTCAATGGTATAATTAAAGACTATGATGACTTTAATGATTTTATCGATGGGAGGATTGAAGAGTTCCTTACAGGAAATAAAATTATATTATCATATTTTAATTTATCAAACAAAATACTGAAACCTGCATACTTTAGTTACAAGAAAAACTTAGATGAAAACTATTTGATTCAAAAACTCAAAGAAAATAATTACGACTTATCCGAAAGAAAGTTAGATGGAGAAATAATATATGAAGCAGTAAGAAATGGAAAAAATCATATCTTTTCATTTTTGGATAATATAGTAGTTTACTCTTCAAACTCTTTAATTGTTGAAGATATCATTAGAGGTAAAAATAACTCTGAGTTAATATTTAGAAGGAATAATCCTGTCCTTTTTTCCCAAGTAAAAATTAAGAATGATTTTGGAAATTTATATGTTAATTATAATGATATCAAAAAGATATTATCGAATGTATTTCCACAAAATTTATTTATTAGATCATTAAAATTATTACCAGAGAAATCTTTTTTTGATATTGACATGTCTGATGGTTTATTAAGTATGAATGGATTTTCTAGTAATGAAAAAACAAATGAATTTTCTAGTAGTAATAGATATGATTCAATTCTTGATTTTATGCCATCTAACACTATTTTATATACAAATAAGGCTATCAGTGAAAATTCTAAAATTTTAAGTAAAGCGTTAATTGAAAGTTATGAATCTAATTCTTTTTATGAAGTAACAATAATCAATAAACCTAATATTACAATTAAAAATGAAGAACAAATTGATGATGATATTTATTCTTTTAATGATGAAATCATATTGAATAATGCAGAAATTGAAATGTCTGAAGAGGAATATTATTATTTGAATTACAATCAATATATATTAATTTCTGAAAATTTTAATTCTTTAATTGAAATAAAGTCTTTATTAAATAAAAAAGATTTTTGGTCTAAAAATTTAAAGCTAAATCAATTTCAAAAACAGTTAAATCAGTCACAAGATGTTTTATTAATTTTTGACATCTCTAAATTACTTCCTTTAAACAATTCAAACATTAAGTATGCATCAGTACAACTTAATAAAATTCAAGATAAATTCTATATGAGCCTAAACCTAAGTGAGATAGATGGCAATAATAATACAATGAATGATGACAATGTAATAAGCCAGTTTTCTTTTACTAATAATTTATCATCAAAACCTCACATTGTTTTTAGTCATATAGACAATAAGCCAGAAATAATTATTCAAGATGATAAAAATATAATATACCATCTTTCTAACTCATTAAAACCAATTTGGACTGATTCAATAGAAAAATTAGTTACAAAAATATTTTCCATTGATTATTATAAAAACAACAAAAAACAAATCGTTTTTGCTAGCTCCAGAAAAATATACAGTTATGATAGAAAAGGAAATCCTTTAATTGGTTTCCCATTTGAAAGTCCTTCTAAGTCACCTATCAAAAATATAAATGTAATTGATTATGATAATTCAAAGAGATATAGAATTATATCATCTCATGAAAATGGTGAAATTTATTTTTATGATAAAAATGGAAATGTCTTAGATGGATGGAACCCACTTATAATGGAAGATGGTTTAGTTCAAGCCCCTATTCACACAAGGGTAAGAGGTAAAGATTATATTATTATATTATTAAAAAGCGGAAAAATTCATGTTAAAAATAGAAAAGGAGAAAACTATAAGGGTTTTCCATTGGATTTAGATTCTGAGGTATCAAGTAGATTATATTATAAGAAGTCAAGTAGCTCATCTAAAAGTACAATTGAAGTACTGAGCGATGATGGAAAATTATTTAAAATTAACTTAGATGGTAAAATTTTATCTGCAAAAGATCAGTTTAGAGAAGAGAAAGAATCAAAATTTATTTTTGTTAATGAAACATCTGGTAAAAACCCTATTTTAGTTTCTTACGATAGTTATAGTCTCTTTAAGGATGAAAATAAAATTAATTTTAATAATATTAGAAATTTAAAATTTCAATATTATAATCTAAATAAAAATAGAAGCTTTTTGGTATTAACTGATAATGAATTAAAAAAATCCTACTTTCTAGATAATAATCTTAAATATTTTATCAATCCAAT
>JAYNOQ010000047.1:0-13092 GCA_038113315.1 Flammeovirgaceae bacterium
TTGATGCAGGTGAAAAGAAATCTATTAATTTCAAAATAAATAAGAGTGACCTATCATATTACAATACAGAAAAAAAGAAATGGATCAATGAGAAGATAGAATACAATTTCTATGTTGGAGGTTCATCAAATGAAAATCATTTGATGAAAATATCTAATTTCCTTGAACTATAGTTTCGATTTTTTTAAAAAACTTAGAGTAATTTAAATTTAGTTCAAATTTATTTTTAAACATTTTATATGAATTTTCTTTAAATGATAATTTATTATCATTATCAATAAAAATTTCAATTGCATATAATAAGTCTTTATAGTTATGATTCTTCCTCAATAAAATACCGTTCGATTTATTTTTGATTACTTCAGAAATTCCACCTATATCAGGAGCAATAACAGGTATACCAAAACTCAAAGCCTCTAATATAGAAATGGGTAAACCTTCGCTTTCACTTGAATTTATAAAAAGATCTATTTTATTTTTTGAGTAAAAGTTATATAATTTTTGATTTTCTACATTGCCATAAAATGTATATGAAAATTCATTTAGTTTATCCTTGTATTTATTGATTAATTTATTCTTTAAATATCCATCACCAAAATGGCTCCAACATATTTTAATATCTTTTCTTTTAATTGATAAATGAATTAATGACTCAATTAAAATATCAAGTCTTTTTACTGATTCAATTCTTGAGCATGAGACTACATGTAATTTATTAGGATTATTAGGTTTTGTAATATATAAAGGATCTTTAACTCCTAAGTACGAATGATCAATAATTTCTTTTCGGAAGCGATAGTTATCTCTTAAATAATTATATGTATTTATAGAAACAGCAAAAACTTTATTAATGTTTTTATAAAAATGAATTTTTAAAGGCATATAATTATATGGCCTTCTTTCTTTAAAAAGATCATAACCATGAATTCGACTAACTAGTTTATAATTATACTTATATTTTAAGTGTTGAAGAGCATATGTTATTTCGTTATTCCAGTATGTATATACTATAACATTAGAATAGCTTTTTTTGATATCAAAATAAGATTCAAAGAATTCTAAATAAAAAGCAAAGTTAGAAATGGAAAAAGCAAAATGCCTTATTGCAAGTGGTTTAGTAAATAAGACTCTAAATAATTCTTTATAAAAAACTCTATATTTTAAAGATTTTAAAAAAAAATAAATTTTACTGCTTATTGTTTTATTTTTTTTCTTAGAAAGAGAACTATCAAGATTAAAACTGAAATTTAGTTTTCTTTGGTAATCCTTTCTTTTAGATGGTAAAAATGTAATATCTAAATTTTTAATTTTTTCATAAAATTTTACTTCATTATGAATGAAAGTTTCATTTAATCCATAGGGATATTCAGAGGTAATTAATATTATTTTCATTTTTTAAAAACAAACTCAAAGACCAATGTCTGTTTTAGATTAGGAAATAAATTGACTATAAAATTTTTAAAAGCTTTTGTGTAACCACCAATCAGATGTTGACACATCCCTACTCTTTTAATTTCGAAACCAGATTCTATAATTAGTTTGGAAAGTGTATACTGAGAAAACCAGAACTTATGATCAGTATTTATCACTTCTTCGTTTTTATATGCACTTAAAAAATTTTCTAATCTAAATGCATTTGGAGTTGTTATAATTATCTTATCTACAACATTTTTAAAGACTCTATTAATTTCTTTTAGAAATGTAAGAGGATCCCCTATATGTTCAATTACATCAGAAATTAGTAATACATCAAAATGATTATTTTTTATTTCATCTGGCATTTTATCATTTTGAAAATCATAAAATAAAACGTTATCTATATCAAAATTTTCTTTAACAAACTCAATGCCATCATTGTTAATATCAAAACCTATACAAAGTTCACATTTTTCTAAAAGCTTAGAATGTAACCACCGATTTTCATTTATTTTTTTTTCAATTAAAGGTACATGATCTAGAAAACCCAAATGAAGAACTTTTTTATTTTCGCAAGAATTCAAAATGTATGAATCTCTATCTGGTTCCTCAGTTGATTTAGATAAATTAAATTTATATCCGTTACTGAACTTTTCACCATTTAAATACTTTATTATTTCTTTATCTATTTTCATTTTTAATAATTACTTGAAAAAATTAATAAATTAAGTTTAATTATTGCGGTAATATATCTTTAATTTCATTTTTAAAGTTATTTAATTTACTAAATCATGATCAAGTTAATAATTCTATATTGTTTATTATTTCTAAATTTTTCATCTCAGAAAAATGAAGTTATTGTTGGTTCAGAGAAAATGAATGAGTACCTAGTTAAGATATCTAATAAGTCAGTAGGTCTCCTTGTAAATCATTCTTCTACAGTAAGAAGTACTCATCTAATTGATACCTTAATTTCTAAAAATATTAATATCCAAAAAATATTTAGTCCTGAACACGGGTTTACTGGTAAAATTGAGAGAGGAAAAACTGTTAATGAAGACACTTTAATTATAGATGAAAAAATAATTCCTATAGTATCTATGTACGGTAAAACTAGGATTCCAAGTAAAGAATCTATGAAAGGATTAGATATTATAATTTTTGATATTCAAGATGTTGGTGCAAGGTTTTATACATATATAAGCGCTATGCATAATATGATGAATGTTTGCGCTGAGCTAGGAATATCATTTCTAGTATTAGATCGACCTAACCCAAATAGCGGTTACATAGATGGACCTGTTTTAGAGATGGAATACCAATCTTACATCGGGATGCACGAAATACCTATCGTTCACGCCCTAACAGTTGGTGAGTTAGCTAAGATGATAAAAGGAGAGAAATGGATTGAAAATAGTGAAAAATTAAAATTAGAGGTGATTAAGATTGATAATTGGGATCATTCTAAAGAATATAAATTACCTGTAAGACCATCACCTAATTTACCTAATCAACAGTCCATTTTACTGTATCCTTCCTTATGCTTGTTTGAGCAAACAACCGTTAGCATAGGTAGAGGTACTGCTTTCCCTTTCCAAGTTATCGGTCATCCCAACTACGACAACAAATCTTTTTCATTTACTCCAGTCAGTGTTGTAGAGGAAAGAAAACCAAAACATGAAGGCAGTGAATCTTTTGGAATAGATTTAAGAAAAATTAAAGTTAAAAAAGAGTTAAATATTAAATATTTGATAGATTTTTATAATAAGTTGAAGAATAAAGATTCTGATTTTTTTGGAAAGTATTTTTATAGAATAGCTGGCAACAAAAAACTAGAAAATCAAATTAAAGATGGTATCTCAGAAAAAGAAATAAGATCTTCGTGGGAAATTAAGCTTTCTCAATATAAAGCAAAAAGAAAAAAATATTTACTGTATAAAGATTTTGAATAGGTGAAAAAAAAGTCAATAATATTTATGGGTACACCAGAATTTGCCGTACCATCTCTTAATATTCTTATTAAAAATGATTTCAATGTGATTGGGGTAATAACTGCAACCGATAAAAAAAGTGGTAGAGGGAGAAAAATCAATTCTTCACCAATCAAAAAAATTGCTCTTAAATATGGCATACCAATTTTTCAGCCTGAAAACCTAAAAGATCCTATTTTTTTAAATAAATTAAATTCATTAAACCCTGATTTATTTGTAGTAGTTGCATTTAGAATGTTGCCCGAGATTCTAATTAATATTCCCAAATTAGGTACTATAAATTTACATTCTTCACTTCTGCCAGATTACAGGGGTGCTGCACCTATCAATTGGGTGATAATAAATGGAGAAAAAGAAACAGGAGTAACTACATTTTTTATAAATAAAAAAATTGATGAAGGCGACATAATTGACTCTGTTAAAGTAAAAATACAGGAGGGGTATTCTGCTGGGATTCTACATGACAAACTTAAGATGATAGGAGCAGAGTTAGTATTAAAAACTGTTGAAAATATTTTCACAAATAAATTTTCAAGAAAGAAGCAAATAATATCTAATGAGGATAAGGTTGCACCTAAAATTGATAAAGAATTATGTAAAATAAATCTCAATCAAACTGGCAATGAAATTGTAAGACTGATAAAAGGATTAAGCCCCTACCCTGGTGCAAAATTAAATTTTGATGACAAAAATTATAAAATAATTGATTGTAAAATATCAGATGTTAACTATTCTAACAAAAGCATAATGTTTGTTGAAAATAATAAATTATATTTCAATAATTTAAATAATGAAAGCATTGAAATTTTAGAGTTACAAGCGGAAGGAAAGAAAATAATGAAATCATCCGATTTCCTAAGAGGAAATAAATTATGAAAAACATATCTCTTATAGTAGCTGTTACAGAAAATATGGTAATAGGTAAAGACAACAAATTAGCATGGCATCTACCTGATGATATGAACTATTTCAGTAATATGACTAGAGGGCATTCTATAATAATGGGAAGAAAAAACTGGGAATCAATACCTGATAAATATAGGCCATTACCCGATAGGAAAAATATTGTAGTAACAAGAAATGAAAAATTTCAAGATGATGGAGCAACAGTAGTAAATTCAATTGAAGAAGCTATTGAGGAAGCAAGATCTTCTGAAGATGAGGAGATTTTTATCATTGGTGGGGGCGAAATATATAAGCTTGGGTTCAAATATGTAGACAAGCTTTATATTACAGAAATTTTTGCTGAAGTCGATGGAAATACGTATTTCCCTAAGTGGAATAAGAAAAAATGGAAAGAAATAAGTAGAATTTCTCATCCATCAGATGAAAAGCACCAATATTCTTTCGACTACGTAATATATAAGAAAAATGAATAAAGTTTCCTGCAGTATAATTACGATAGGAGATGAAATTCTATATGGTCATATTTTAGATACAAACTCTAAATGGCTAAGTCTAGAATTAAATAAAATCGGCGTAAAAATCCTTGAAAAAAAAAGTATAGGGGATGATTATAATCAAATAATGGATTCCATAAAAAATTCATTGAATAATTCTGATATCACAATTTTAACTGGGGGTTTAGGCCCTACTAATGATGATATTACAAAAAATTGTCTAAATAATTATTTCGAAGGAAAACTTATCCCTCACGAGGAGACATTAAAACATATTAAAAAGATATTTTCAAAAAGAAATTTAGATTTTACAACTAAAAATAAAAATCAAGCTTTAGTGCCTGATACTTGTAAAGTACTACATAATAAATTTGGTACTGCCCCAGGCATGGTATTTCATCATGGGGGAAAAATTCTTATTTCACTTCCTGGAGTTCCCTTCGAGATGAAAAGTCTATTTGAAGATGAATGTAAAAAAGTTATTTTCGAAAATTTTGACCTTCCAAAAATATTTCACAGAATAATCAAAACAGTTGGTATTGGAGAGTCATGGCTTTCAGATATAATTCAAGATTGGGAGAATAATTTACCTGAAAATATAAAACTTGCCTACTTACCAAGTATAGGCAGAGTAAAACTGAGACTAACTGGTTTTGGAGATAATAAAAAGGCTATTGAGAATGCTATAAGAAAAGAAGAAAAAAAACTAATCCCTATTATTGATAAATATGTTTTTGGTTATGACTCAGACGAGCTTGAAAAAATAATTGGAGATTTGCTAATAAGTAAGAATAAAGATTTATCGATTGCTGAGAGTTGTACTGGTGGATACGTGTCAAATCTAATTACCTCAGTACCAGGATCATCTAAATATTATAAGGGATCTTTAATAGCATATAGTAATATTATTAAAATTAAAGAATTAGGAATTTTACCTGACACCATTGATAGATTCGGTGCTGTTTCTAAAGAAACAGTTGAGGAGATGGCAAAAAAAATTAGAATGAAATTTAATACATCAATTGGAATTGCGTCATCAGGAATAGCTGGACCTGATGGAGGAACTAAAGATAAGCCTGTTGGTACTGTTTGGATAGCGTACTCAGATGAAGAAAAAACATTTAGTAAAAAATTAAATTTAACTGAAAGAAGAGATGTAAATATAATTTTATCTTCAATAAATTTATTAAATCTTCTTCGGATTAATTTAAAAAAACATTGAGAAAGAAATAGTCATTCTCTTAAAATAACCATCTCTTTTAATAGTATCATTAGTGATATTTTGACCAGGGAAAATATCTATTGGACCCCAACCCCACCACCATGACCAATTATTATGCTCAGAAGAGTATCCTTGAAGCATATAACCAAATTTTAATGAAATATGTTTTTTACCTGAAGATTTTTTAATGCCAAAAGAAGGATTCCAGAATAAGCCACCTCCAGATGAAATATAGTCTTCTGTACCAAAATCTTTACCTAGAGAAAATCCTATTTTATTTTCAGCAAAAAGTTTAAAAACAGATTGCCTGTTTAGCGGATATAAATCATAAAAGTTTTTGATATAAATTGGCACAAAATTTATTCTGTCAATCTCAAAAATACCTGAACCAAGTCCAGGATTAAAGTACTTTTTAATAAAAAAACCTTTTGAAATAAAAGCACCTGAATTTGTACTAAAATTTCCAGTTAATATACCTAATTCAATATTATTCCAACTTTTCTTAGTGAACTCATAGAATTCAGTATATCTATTTATTTTAAGTTTAATATTTCTTTCAGAACTTATATTTAAAGTATCATTTAATCTAGAAATAAAAAAAGAAACTTTACCAGATTCAGAGCTTCTGATATCACTCTTTGAGTAATTTAATAACTTACCTCTATACTTTACCCCATCCAATATTAATAAGTCGTTTTTCTGAGCTTCTAATGAGATTGATAATAGAAGAAAAGAAAAAAATACTAATTTCCTCATTTCTTATAAGTTATTAATAGGGATAGTACTTATATACTCTATCTCGCCAAGATCACAGTCGTAGTTGTACTGATGGAAACCATCTGAACCGATAACCATTAAAACATCCATGAAGGGTATAACATCAATAGAATTTAAATCTTTAAAGTGTTTAATTAATTCAATATTTTCAAGGTTTGATATATCGAACATCTTAAGACCATACTCACCTTCTGTGATAAATAAACAATTATCATCAACTCCCAGACCATGAGGATTTATCATAGAATAAGTCTTGAATAATTCTGGTCTAAGAAGATCTGAAATATCAATTATATCTAATTGATTATTAAAGCCTTGGCACTCAGTTCCACCTCTCAAAGTGACAAAAGCATAGTCACCTTGTACTACTACAGGGTCACAGCTAGTCATGTGCTCATATGTAGATACCCATTCAGGACTTGCTTTATTTTCTAAATTGTATATGTGCATTCCACTTTGTGCTCCAATAAATAAATTTCCATTATAAGGGAAAATGGTTTCAATACCCCACCCCAAGGAAATATCTTCTTTGTATACAGGATTTACTTGATCAGAGATATCATAAGATTTTAGGGTCCAAGAGTCAATTGTATATAAGTAATCATCAACAATAGTAAACCTGGCCATTGATCCTCCAATTCCCGTATTTGAGTCACCTCCAGCACTAAATGAGGCCTCTCCTCTACCCCCAGATAATCCTAAGTCACTTGATGACTCGCAACTAACTAATAATATTAATAATATTGATATATACTTTCTCATATTTAGTCGTAGGCTAATCCACAGTCATGGTTATCAATAATTTCTTCTTTTAATTCTTCAACATATCCAACAATTACTCCTTGATCTTCATTATACAGACCTTGGTTAAGGTAATAATTCTCAAAATTATTTTGAAGTCTATTTACTTCCGTTATAAAATTAATATCTGAAATATCAAATACGACTAAATCTAGGTAGCTATCGGCATACAGGTAATCACCTTTAGTTGCTAAGTCATAATTTCCAGGAAGAGTTATAAACCCAATGTTTACTGGATTAGATACATTTCTGTTATCAATGATATGAATTCCTTTTTTTGTTTCACTAATAAATAAATAACCGTCCTTATAATTCAATTTACCTGGGTTATTAATATCTCTAGGAGTAGTAAAACTCACTGAATCCCTTATCGATTCCATCGAGCTGTAAATAGGATCATAGACTGTGTAAGACCTATAGTAGTCACATGAATCTTGACATGAAAAAAGAAATAAAGAAAAGAAAAAAAATATGTAACTTGATATTTTCATTTTAACTTTGAACGCCAGTAGCAAAGATAAAGTATAAATAATTAATTAAATATTAATAAATGGATAAGGTAGAAATGGTTATGCCTAAAATGGGAGAAAGTATCATGGAAGGCACCATTCTAAAGTGGCTTAAAAAAGAAGGTGACTCAATTAATGAAGATGAATCTGTTCTTGAAGTAGCTACAGATAAAGTTGATACTGAGATTCCATCTACATGTTCTGGAACAATAGCGCAAATTTTAGTGAATGAAGGAGATATTGTAAAAGTAGGTAGTCCTATTGCTATAATAGAAACTGAAGAAAATTATAGTGCAAAAAGCATCGATTCAGATTATGTTAAAGATTTAGAAAGCAGTTTTGCTGAAATAAAAAATGATATTTCTAACCCACCTGAAATTAAAGATAAAAACAAAACTGAGTTCAAATCTGAAAAATTTTTCTCACCATTAGTTTTAAATATTGCTAGCAGAGAAAATATCAGTTTGTCAGATTTAGAAAATATAAATGGAACTGGTGAAAATAGTAGAGTTACGAAGTATGATCTTTTAAAATTTTTAGAGGATAAAAATGAGATTACACAAGGTGATTTCAAAGAAGAGATTAATATTGAAAAAGAAATTATTTTAAAAGAAGGAGAAGAAATTATTGAACCTGACAGAGTAAGAAAAATTATTGCTGATAGAATGGTTCAATCCAAAAGAATTTCTCCTCATGTGACTTCTTTCGTAGAAGCGGATATTACTGAAGTGTTTAATACTAGAAAAGAAATTAAAGATAAATTTTTAGATAAGTATGGGATGCCTCTTACATTTAATCCTATTTTTATTAAATGTGTGAGTCAG
This sequence comes from Flammeovirgaceae bacterium, assembly GCA_038113315.1. Classification (GTDB taxonomy): domain Bacteria; phylum Bacteroidota; class Bacteroidia; order Cytophagales; family MED-G16; genus MED-G16. The sequence goes on from JAYNOQ010000047.1 coordinate 8,941, forward strand.
GCATTAGAAGATTTTCCTATGATGAATATATCTTATCAGAATAATAAAATAATAAAGAAAAAAAATATTAATCTCGGTATAGCTGTTGCTCTAGAAGATGATAACTTAATTGTGCCAGTACTTAAGAATTGTGATCAATTATCTTTCCTAGAGATAGTAGAAATATCTAATGACCTTATCGATAGAGCTAGAAAAAACCGATTATTACCAGATGATCTTGATGGTGGAACATTCACAATATCAAATGTTGGTTCATTTGGAAATGTAATGGGAACTCCCATAATCCTTCAACCTCAAGTTGGGATATTAGCAATTGGAAGTATAAGAAAAATTCCATCAGTGATAGAAACTAATAAAGGTGATGAGATAGCTATAAGAAACAAGCTTTTTCTGTCTCACTCTTATGACCATAGAATTATTGATGGAGCACTTGGAGGAAAATTTGCTCAAAAAATCGGATATTATATTGAAAATTTCGATTTAAAATCAGATATTGATATCTGATTTATATTTTATGTCAATAAAACAAACATTTAAGAGAAGTTTCTATAAGACAATGACCTGGAGAGTTGTTGCATCTCTTGATACTGCCCTTCTAACATGGCTTTTTTCTGGTAATATAGTAACAGGATTAAAAGTTGGTGGAATGGAGATTGTTACTAAGCTTATAATTTATTTTTTACATGAGAGAGCCTGGAGAGTAGGTTGGAAAAAACAATCTGATAAATTTCATCATTCAAAAAGAAGAAGTCTTTACAAAGCTATGACCTATAGGTTCATAGGAACACTGGACACATTTATTTTAGCATGGATTTTCACAGGGGATGCATTGACTGGAGGTTATGTTGCCATAGCTGAGGTATTTACTAAAATATTCATTTATTATGTCCACGAAAGAATTTGGGACAAACAAAAAATTGGAAATTGAGAACATATTTCTTGGACTAGGTTCTAACCAGGGAGACAGAGAGTTAAATTTAAAGAATTCAATAAAACTTTTAAATTCTAGAGTTGGTAAAGTATTAAACACCTCTGGAATATACGAAAGTGAACCTTGGGGAGTTAAAAACCAAAATTACTTCCTCAATCAAGTTATTGAAATAGAAACACATATTGACCCAAATGATCTATTAAATATTTGTAAAAATATAGAATATGATATGGGGAGAAAACCAGAAAGAAGATGGGGTAAAAGAGTAATTGATATTGATATATTATACTATCAGTCAAAAGTTATTAATGAAGAAAAGTTAATAATACCTCATAAATTAATGCACGAGAGAAAGTTTGTAATGATTCCATTAAATGACTTGAATGAAAATCACTTACATCCTATTTTAAAAATTACTAATAAAGAGATACTAAATAAATGTATAGACTCTTGTAAAGTAAAATATTATGGAAACTGAGGTAATTATCATATTATTTATTTGCGGATTATTTTCAGGAGTAATTAATACCCTTGCAGGAGGAGGATCATTGATTACATTACCTATAATGATTTTTTTAGGAATACCTCCATCTATAGCAAACGGTACAAATAGAGTCCAACTTATTTTTCAAAATATCTTTGCTGTCTACGGATTCAAATCGAAAGGAGTATCTAACTTTAAATTTTCATGGTGGTTATCAATATCTGCAGTACTAGGCTCTATTATTGGTGCATACATAGCTATAGATTTTCCAGAGGAGCTGTTTAAAAAACTATTATCAATTATAATGATTTTGGTAATGTTTTCAATTCTATTGAAAGATAAAAATGATTTTATCGAAACTAAAAATATTAAAAATAAGTGGTTGTCAGTCATATTTTTCTTCTTCATTGGTATATATGGAGGTTTTATTCATGCAGGAGTAGGTTTTTTGATGATATTAGTTCTATCGAAAGTTAATAACATGCAACTATCTCAGAGTAACAGCATAAAAGTTTTTGTTGCATTAATTTTCTCAACTGTTGCCTTTTTAATTTTTTTAAGTGAAAATAAAATCAATTGGATTTATGGAATTAATCTTGGTGTTGGAAGTGCATTAGGAGGTTGGATAGCAAGTAGATGGTCTTACGATAAATCAGATAAAACACTAAAAATTATATTATCATTTATTATTTTGTTCATGTCAATTAAACTTTGGTTTTTTTAATGTGAAAATTTTAGTAATAATACCTGTATTCAATGAAGAGAAGAATTTAGAGAAATGTATAGACTCTTTTGTAAACCAAACCTATAAATTATCTCAAATTACAATAGTTGATGATGGTTCTACAGATAATACTCCATTAATTGGACAAAAATTAGAAAAATCTCATGGTAATATAAAGTTTCTTAGAAAAAGAGGTTCAAAATCTGTTGCAAGTCCAGGAAAAAAAATAATTCAGGCATTTAATTATGGTCTAAATAAATCAAGTAAAAATTTTGATCTGATTGGTAAGTTTGACGGTGATATAGAATTACCAAAAAATTACTTTCAAAAAATAGTTAAATTCTTTAAAAGTAATGAAAAATTAGGTATGTGTGGTGGAGTTTTAGCTGTAAAAAAAAAGGGTTTTAAAATAGAAAATATGTATAACAAAACACATCTTAGAGGCCCTATAAAACTCTATAGAAAGAATTCATTTACTAAGATAGGAGGATTAGTTGAGTCAATGGGTTGGGATACTTTAGATGAATTAAAAATGTTATATTATGATTATGAAATTAAAATTGATCATAAGCTAATTGGGTTTCATTTAAGAGAAACTGGTGAAAGATATAAAAATACAAAATTCATAAAACAAGGACGTGTAATGTACCTTCTTGGGTATGATACCATTTTATTAATAATTGGATCATTAAAATTTTCATTTGTAAATAAATCAATAAGTCCCTTTTTTTACTCTATTTATGGGTATTATAATTCTCTTTTTAAAAAGGAGAAAAAATTAGTGAATAATAAATTATCTAAATTTGTGAGATCTTACAGATATCAACAAATATTAAAAAAGATTGGTATCAATAATTAGATAATAATTAACCAAATACTAAATGGGCATATTATTAAGGCAAAGCTTTTGGTCGACAATAGTAATTTATTTTGGTGTTGTTCTAGGCTTCATTAATTCAATAATTCTTTTCCCCTCATTTTTAAATACTGAACAAATTGGTCTAGTTAGACAAATTATAAGTGCTTCTACTCTTCTAATACCTATAACTACTTTTGGAGTAAATTCTGTATTCGTTAAGTTTTATCCTTTTTTTAAGGATAGCTCATCAGGCAAAAAAGAATTTTTTTCTTTCAATTTCTTTATTGTTATTGTTTCATATACCATAACTTCTTTGTTATTATATATATTTTTTGATCAGATAAAATTCGTATTTACTCAGAAATCTAATTTATTCATTGATTACTTCTATGTAGTGTATTATATTATTTTCATACTTAGTATCAGTACTTTATTTGAGTCCTACCTTAGAGCAAGGTATGATACTGTAATGTCAAATATTGTTAATGGAGTTTCAAATAGATTTTTAACTGCTATAACAATTTTACTTTTATCACAATCAATTATAGATTTTAATGATTTAGTTAATTTACAAGTTGCTATATATTCTTTTGGACTTATAATATTATTATATCATTCAAATAAAAAAGATAGTATCTCATTTACCTTTAAGTTTTCTGAAATAAGACCATACTTTAAAAAGATAATGAGCTTTAGTTCTTATTCATTTCTAGGTTCTTTCTCAAACATAATTGTTTTAAATGTTGATGTGCTGATGGTAACGAGTTTATTAGGTTTATCACAAACAGGAATTTATACCACAGCATTTTACATAGGCATGATAATTGAAATTCCTAGAAGAGCAATATCTCAGATATCTATTCCTTTTATTTCAGAAAACATTAAGAATCAAAACTATAATAAAATTGAAGAATATTATAAAGATATAAGCTTGCACCAAACCTTAATAGGAGTTCTTTTTTATCTTCTAGTAATGATAAATCTTGATCATATTTTTAATTTAATTCCAAATTCTGAAAATTTTATATCTGGCAAAAATGTAGTCTACATAATTGGTTTGTGTAAGTTAATTATTATGTTTTTTAGTTTTAACTCAGAAATTATTTCTCTTTCAAAATACTATAGATTCACGGTGATAACAATTATCATATTAG
>JAYNOQ010000048.1:0-13045 GCA_038113315.1 Flammeovirgaceae bacterium
GATAAGCCTTCTTTGTCGTACTGTCCACCTTTGGCAGTAAACTCATAGTATCCCCTACCGTTTGAAACATCTAAAGTGTCACCGTCTGCAGTCATTGTAGGAACAATAGCTGAAGATGCGGCGGATAAGAATAATTGCGTTCTATATTTAGCACCAGCAGCAACAACTTTTTGTTCAGGTAAAGTTGTTAATGAGACAACATCAAACTTTAAATCTGCTGCACCAACAGATGCTGCTAATTTATCTAAAGCTTTTATCTCCAAATTTATTATATCAGCCTGAAGTTGACTGATTGTAGCTAATCCAGCTCCAGCAGAAGTACCAAAACCAAAATTAAGTGCTGTAAAAGACGGATCAGTTGGAGGATCATCTTGATACATAGGTATTTGATCTGCATTTCTAGCTAAATCATGTATTCCAGAATTTTCATCACCATTATAAACGGAGTCTTGAACAAAAGTTGAAAATTCATTAATTCGTATTTGTAGCTCATCGCCAAATCTCAACCCATTTTTATCTTCGTCTTTTTGCATAAAGCTGTAAACAAAGTCTATATCCTTGTACCCTTTTATACCAGTTTTAGCATCTTTACCACCTGTCTCTTCAATAATAGTATTTTTGATTTCACCCATGAAGTTCACTAAATCATTAGATTTCTGTCTAACTGCCTCAGATAATTTCATAACTTTAACATCTTCATTTCTATTACCTGAGTCTTCCACAGCGGCCTTTATTGACTCAATCTTTCTAGAATTATCAATAACCTTCTCAGAGTTTGTTGATTCGAAGCTATCATTAATCATAATAAACTTCTTCAAAACCTTAGTATCAACATTTAAAGCCAACATAGCTATTAATACGATATACATCATATTAATCATCTTCTGTCTTGGGCTATCACCACCTGCCATTATATATTAATTTATATGTTTTTTTAATTTCTACTTATGCATAGCATCATACATGCCAACATAAATCTTATTAAGCTTACTTAAATTTTCAGTAAGATCATGAAGCTCTTTCTGTAACTTAACAGCATCATCTTGAGCTTTTGACATATTTGCGGCAGTTTCTGTAATTTGTCCAGAAGCCGTAACAATCGAACCCAGAGATGCTGACGCGCTCTTTAAATTATCTTTATACTCTTGCGTAAGACCTACAGCCTCTTTTACGCTCGCACTCGAGTCAGCAAGATCTTTTGCAGTTGCAGAGATTGTACTATATGACTCATTTACTGAATTTAATGACTGAGTAGCTCCCTTTATACTTTCTTCATATGCCTTTGCAGCAATAGAAGCGCCTGCCAAATCATTAATATTATTTGCTTGTGCAGCCATTTTTTTCATTCCATCCCCAACGCTCTTCAACACTGAAGAATCTAATTGAGCTTCTTTCATAATATTACCTACCTGAGATGCTGATGAAGGAGATCCATCAGGAGATAGTTGTGGATAAACTTTACTCCAATCCCAGTCGTGACTTGTTGGTGGGTCAAAAGCACTTAAAACAAATATCAGAGCTTCAACTCCAAGACCTACAATTAACATTACGTTTGCTCCCGGCCAACCTTGTAGTTTAAATAGAGCACCCAAAATAACGACAGCAGCTCCTAAACCATATATAACATTCATATTATCCTCATTCTGGATCCATGCCAGAATAGGATTACTTGATTTTTTCTTAGTTATCATTCTATTAGTATTTAAGTTTTATCTTATTAAAATTAATTTTTTTATTCTAAAAACCTTCTAAATTTCTACCTAAATGAGGCATAGCTGTTCTAAAACCAATGAACGCTCTAGTAGAGTCTTTATATTCAAAAGTTCTGGTAGCTACTTCAATAAAGAAAGCAATATCTTTCCATGATCCTCCTCTGATAACCTTTTTATCATTAGAGTCATCTCTATATATAGGGTTTAAATCCCATACTACAGGATTGTAAGAATCTATGTATGCATCTTCACACCATTCAGCGACATTACCCGACATGTCGTATAATCCAAAGTCATTAGGAAAGAACACACCAACTGGTGAAGTATAAGCATAACCATCATCCACATAATTTCCTCTTCCGGGTTTGAAATTTGCTAAAACACAACCTCTTGAGTTTCTTGTATATGGGTTACCCCACGGATATTTAACATTATCTCTTCCTCCCCTAGCAGCATATTCCCACTCAGCTTCAGTTGGCAATCTAAATGAAGGAAATGGTAATAAACCTTCTTCTTTTCTGTAGTCATTCAAAAATTTTGTTCTCCATCTTGCAAATTCTCTAGCAGATTCCCATGACACTCCAACAACTGGATAATCATCAAATGCAGGGTGCGACCAATAGTATGCAAGTAACGGATCGCCATAATGGTGTGTAAAGTCACTAGACCAGACAGTGGTGTCTGGTTTGAGAGATTCAATAGTAGTCCCCTCAGATAACTCATAGTCTGGGTTGTCTTCTAAGTACTGCATGAATTGTCTGTACTCATCATTGGTAATTTCAGTATCATCCATATAAAAGGCACTGATAGTAACTTGTCTGTTGAAATTACTTTGATCGGCTTGAATGTTTTCGTCAGCTTGACCCATGTAAAATCTTCCCGTTGGAATGTACACCATTCCATATTGTGCTGACATTTCAAACCCATCTCTATCTAGCGTACCGACTAATTGTCCTCTTGGATTTTTTTTACTTGAACCACCCCCAAGTAGACTACAGCCACCAATAGAAATTGCCAAAAAGCAATATAATATTAAAGAAATATTTGAGTTTGTTTTAAACATAATTAAACGCAAAGTTAAAACTTAACTTTAAAATATCTAAATTATTGTTTTTGAACGATAAATATTTAGTTAGAAAGTTACACAAATATAATGAAACTAACTATCAAAGCCATATTTCAATATATTTTGAAAAAATTTTTAATTAATAAAAAAACCTTGGTGTTCTAATTGGTTTTCTCATTTGTGGAGTCGGTAAATCATATCTTACGACTAACTCATGAGATATGGGTGCTTTTGCATTTACATTGTGAACGATATAATCAAATGAATACCCAACAAATAGTTTGTTTTTTTTCAGAAAATGATAACCTAAAAATCCAATAATTGCCTCATCATATCTGTAAGAGGCTCCAATGTTCATTACATTCTTATAGGTTGCCAAACCACTGACATCAAAAGTATATGATTTAAGATCTGACCTTAATAGTAAATACGGCTCAACGGTAAGGTCTCTATCGACTTCAATAACGTATTTCCCCAGAAAAGAAAGATTTATATTCTCAATATTTTTAAGTTCTGATAATCCAAAATTAAATGATGGCTGAGCAAGATTTTTTGCTGATAAGCTTAGAAGTACCCTCTCATTATAGTAAGAAAATCCAAAATTTATATCTGGCTCAGATTGGGTTTGTTTACCACCGATGTTAAATGGGTCACTTGGGTTAACAAAAATCAGAGAACTGAAATTAAGTGTAGTGCTTTTAAAAGAAGGGGAAACACTAAAACTAATGAAAGAATTATTTACCTTTTTTCTTAAACTAAAATAAGGTGAAAAATTAAAGAATTCTTTAGGGCCAAGATTATCTGAAATAACATTCATACCAAAAGAAAGGTTTTTATCTCTACTCTTTAGATTTAAAGATAAAATACCTGTATTTGGAGAGTCTGATGAAATAGACAAATTATTTGGATTATAATTTGCCCACTGATTTCTATAAATAAGGATTACATTATTATTTTCATATAAAGAAGATAAGCTTGAATTTACAATAGTTGGATTTACAAGATAAGTACTAAAGTAGGGATCCTGCTGTGAATAACTTTTAAAAGTAATTAGCAGAAAAGATAATACTAAAAAAAATATGTTTTTCATTCACTAAACTTTGTTAGCCTGTTTTATATACAACTCTATAGCTCTTGTCATAGATGGTACGTCTTTCATAGGAGCTTTGATGTCAAGTTTAAGATTATTTTCTTTTATTGCTTTAGCAGTATTTGTTCCAAACCCAGCAATCCTTGTATTGTTCTGTTCAAAGTCAGGAAAATTTTTAACTAATGAATCAATACCATACGGCGTATAAAAAACTAAAATATCATAAAAAACTTTCTTAAGCTTTTTTAAATCACTAGGTACGGTATTATAAATTATTGCTTCAGAGAAGGAGCAATTATTCTCTTTCAAAAATTCTGAAATAGTATCTCTAGTTATATTAGAACATGGAAATAAATATTTTTCATCAGGAAATTTCACCATTGTTTCCTTCATTACATTTAGTAGCTCAGCAATTGTTCTCTCTCCAGTAAAAATTTTTCGTTTTCTAATAACAATATATTTCTGAAGGTAGTTAGCAGTCTGTTCTGAAATACAGAAATATTTCATATCTGTAGGAACAGTCACATTCATTCCCTCTGCAATTCTAAAAAAGTGATCCACAGCATTTCTACTTGTAAAAATTATAGCTGTGTGGTTTAATATATTTATTTTTTGTTTTCTAAATTCTTTAATTGAGACAGGATCAATTTTAATAAATGGCTTAAAATCTACTTTTAAATCATATTGTTTGGCTAACCTATGAAAGGGTGAATTATCGTCTTTTGGCTCAGGCTGAGAAACAAGAATTGATTTTACAGGATTTAATCTTTTTTTATCGTATTTGATTTCACTCATATTGCTGTTTTTTGATCACAAAGTTAATACAATGAAATCAAATTAAGCTAATTAAATAGTTAAACAAATCAATTAGCATCAAACTATCAAATAGTAGTAGGGATGGGACAAAATCTGAAATAATGATTATAAATCCAATTTTAGATTTTATGTCAGGGGCAAAGCTTTTAAAGTAAAAGTAAAGAATTAAAGGTCTTAAAAAGATTATAATAAGTTTAAAAAATGAAAGAAAATTAAATGCAAACTCAAATGAAGAAACTTCATAAATAAGGTAAGAGGTAAAAACATTTAGAATACTTAGCAAAATTGTTAATCTTAAAAAATTGAGAAGAAATATTTTTTTAAATTTTATGGATAATGAAAAAAACCTAAGAATAAATAAGATGATAATGACTCTAAAAATTATTAGACCTAAAAAAGGAAATGAGAAAAGTATCCACTTCTGAAATACAGTAAAGTTATTTGCTGAGTCTATAAGTAAAGTGTTGCCGTCTTCAAAAACAAAAACAGAAAAAAAGGAGATAATTATTGAGTATAAAATAAGAGGGATGAAATTTCCTAAGGAAAAGAATTCACTTCTAAAGAAAAAATCTTCTTTGTTTCCTAAATATAGAATACTTTTTAGGTTAAAATATTTTTTAAAAAAGAGAGGGTAGTTGAGTTTATAATAAGCGAATAATATAGATATTATAAAAAAAGATAATAAAATAGAGTTATAGTCATAAATTGGTTTTTTTTGTATTTGAAATAAAATTTGATTTAAGTGGCTGGCGTCTATATTCATATCCCATTCTGTAAAAAAGCTTGTCATTATTGTAATTTTCACTTTAGCACCAAAAAAAACTATACAGTTTTAGTTAATGCAATTCTTAAAGAAATAGAAATCAATCAAAAAAAATTTAATAATAAAAACATATCTACAATTTATTTTGGTGGCGGTACGCCTTCAATCATTAAAATTCATCATATAGAAGAAATTATTTTACAAATTAAGAATGAGTTTAATGTCCAGAATAATTCTGAAATTACTTTAGAGATTAATCCAGATGATGTAAGTATAAACAAATTAGAAACTTGGAAAAAAATTGGTGTTAATAGGTTAAGCCTGGGGGTACAAACATTTAATAATAAACTACTCAAAAAATTAAATAGAACTCATACTGCAGAAGTAGCAATAGATGCAGTAGATGAAATTAAAAAAATCTATGATAATTATTCTATTGATTTGATGTTTGGAATCCCAGACTCAACCAAAGAGAGTGTAAGAAAAGATCTGTCTATACTAAAAAAAATTAATCCACCCCATGTGTCTATTTATAATATGACATTAGAAGAAAGGACTGTCTTTTATAAGTTATTTAAGAATAATAAGATTTCTTTACCAAACGAAAATTCAGTATTAGAACAATACGATTTAATTCTTAATCAACTTGAAAGTATTGGTTATGAAAATTACGAGATTTCAAATTATGCTAAAAAAAATTACCAGTCAAAACACAACTCAAATTACTGGAACGATAAAGAATATATTGGTTACGGTCCTAGTGCTCATTCATATGATAAAAAATACAGATACTGGAATGTTAGAGATAATAAAGAATACATCAAATTAATTGAAGAAAATAAGATAGTATTTGAAAAAGAAAAATTATCTAAAAAAGAGAAAATAAACGAGTATATATTAACTAGGATAAGGACAAAAAAAGGAGTCGATCAAAAAGAGTTATTTATTAAGTTTAATGTTGATCTATTCAAAGAAAAAGCTGTTGAAATAAAAATATTAGAGAAGGAAAAATTACTAAAAGTTGACAAAACTATTTTAAGACTAACTAATAAAGGAAAAAAGATTTCAGACTCTATCACTGAAAAAATTACTTATTAAATAATTCTTTCTTTAAAAATAAACCAGTATAGCTTTTTTTCTTTCTAATAATTGTTTCTGGGGTTCCTTCTGCTATTATATAACCACCTTTGTCTCCTCCTTCTGGACCAAGATCAATAATATGATCAGCACATTTTATCACATCCATATTGTGCTCAATTATTAATACGGTATTGCCCCTTTCAATTAGCCTGTTTAAAACAATCATTAAGTTTTGAATATCATAAAAATGTAAGCCAGTTGTTGGCTCATCTAAAATAAAAAGTGTTTTTCCTGTGTCTTTCTTATATAACTCTGAAGCTAACTTTACTCTCTGAGCCTCACCACCTGACAACATTGTAGAAGGCTGTCCTAACCTAATATATCCTAAGCCAACCTCATCTAAAGCCTTAAGTTTATTTGAGATTTTTGGTTGATTTTTGAAAAAAACTACAGCGTCTGAAACAGTCATTTCTAAAACGTCTGAAATAGATTTTCCTTTGTACCTTACTTCTAAAGTATCTCTATTGTATCGTTTACCATTACAAGATTCGCAATTAACAAAAACATTAGGCAGAAAATCCATCTCAACCAATCTAATCCCTGCGCCTCTACAAGTTTCACATCTTCCACCCTTGACATTAAAAGAAAAAGCTCCTTGCTTTAATCCCCTAATTTTAGATTCTGTTAATGATGAAAATAAATTTCTAATGTCAGTAAACACTCCTGTATACGTTGCTGGATTTGATCTTGGGGTTCTGCCAATTGGAGACTGATCAACCTCAATCAGCTTATTTATGTTTTCGACTCCAGCAATATCTTTGAATGGTAAAAACTTTTTTCTTGAATTATATAACTCTTTTTTTAAATACGCAGATAAAGTACCGTGAATTAATGAAGATTTTCCACTTCCAGATACACCAGTCACACAGATCATACAACCAAGTGGAATGGATAAATTAACTTTTCTTAAATTGTTTCCATAAGCACCATTAATACAAAGTCTATCCCCATTACCTGGTCTTCTCTCCTTAGGTATTTCAATATCTAACTCTCTTGTTAAAAATTTAGATGTTAAAGACTCTTGTTTTAGGAAACTCGATAATTTTCCATGTGCAACAACATCACCTCCACCTGTACCCGGACCAGGGCCAATGTCTATAATATTATCAGCACATTCCATCATATCTCTATCGTGCTCAACAACAATCACGGTATTCCCTAAATCTCTAAGTTCTTTTAAGGACTCTATTAACTTATTATTATCTCTTTGGTGAAGACCTATACTTGGTTCATCTAGAATATACAAAACTCCAACGAGTTTTGTTCCTATTTGAGTGGCTAACCTTATTCTTTGTGCTTCACCACCAGATAAAGTTCTTAACGGTCGATCAAGACTTAAATATTCAAGACCAAGATTATACATCAATTCAACCCTTTGTTTTATTTCTTTTAATATTGGTTCTGCAATAATTTTTTGTTCAAAAGATAAAAAACTTGCAATAGATGAAAGCCAGTTTCTTAGCCCTTTGATATCCATAGAGTTTAAATCGGATATAGATGTATCGTTAATCTTAAAATACAATGACTCCTTCTTTAGCCTCTTTCCTGAGCAAGCATCACAATTAGATTCTGTTATGAAATCTTCCATAAAATCTTTTGTCTTACCTGATCTAAATTTTAAAGTTTTTTTAATAAAACCGCTAACTCCATTAAATTTAGTATGCCACATAGTACCAGGATATTTTGTTGACTCGACAGCTACATCAACACCTTCACCAAATAATATTATATCAAGAATTTTTTCGGGAATTTTATTTATTGGTGTAGAAATATCAAGACCATTTTGTTTTAATAAAGCATCAATTTTTTTAAATACCCACATATCTCTATACTGACCTAAAGGGGCAATTGCTCCTCTACTAATACTAAGATTTTCGTCAACTATAATGTTTTCTTTTAAAATTTTATCCTGTACCCCTAATCCTTTACAGGAATCACACCAACCATAAGGGGAATTAAATGAAAAATTGTTAGGTGACGGTTCCTCATATGAGATACCTGTATCAGGATCTACTAAACTCTTTGAATAAAACTTAGAATTATTATTTTCATCTATAACATATAATGTATTATCTCCACTTTTAATTGCAATATCTACAGAATTGGAAAGCCTCGATGTTTCACTTTCAGAGATTATAAGTTTGTCGACAACAATTTCAATGTCATGAATAACATATCTGTCTAGTTGCATGTTTTTTTTAATTTCCATTATCTCACCATCAACCCTGACATTAGAAAAACCTTTTTTTCTGATTTGGAGAAATAGCTCTTTATAATGTCCTTTTCTTCCTTTGACTACAGGAGCTGCAATTATTACTTTTGAATCATTGAAATCTTTTTTAATATTTTCAATAATTTGATCTTGAGATTGTTTAATCATTTTCTTGCCAGAAAGGTAAGAATATGCAACTGAACCTCTTGCATACAATAATCTTAGGAAATCATATATTTCTGTAAGAGTGCCTACAGTTGACCTAGGATTTTTAGAGGTTGTTTTTTGCTCTATAGATATTACAGGGGAAAGACCATTAATTTTATCTACATCCGGCCTCTCCATATTTCCAATAAATGAACGAGCATAAGCTGAAAAACTTTCCATATACCTCCTTTGCCCTTCAGAATATATTGTATTAAATGCAAGAGAGCTTTTACCGCTACCTGAGACACCTGTAATTACAACTAGGTTATTTTTTTTAAATTCTAGATCAATATTTTTTAGATTATTTTCTCTAGCACCAAATATCTGAATTTTTTTTTCCATTAATTATGATCCGTATAAATGTTGCTGAGCGCCGAGGACAGCTCGGTAAATTTAAGTTTATAATTTGATTGAACTAATTTTTCAGAAGAGATGTTTAATCCATTTAAAACTAAATCGGATTGCTCACCAAAAATGATCTTTACTATAAAAGATGGAGCTTTTATAAAAGTGGGATATGAAAATCTATTCAATGCTTTCAATAATGATTTAGTAAATTCCATGTTATCAACTCTTTCTGGAGCGACGGCATTATAAACGCCATCAAAACTTTTATCTTCTATCGCTGTTTTTATTATACCTACCATATCATTCTCATGTATCCAACTGATCATCTGTTGTCCGCTGCCTATAGGAACTCCAAGGAATAATTTAAACAATGGATATAGCCTTTTCAAGACACCCCCATCTTTTGAAAGTACCAATCCTATTCTCAAAATAGTTGTCCTAATACCTAGACTACTAAAGTTATTTATTTCTTTCTCCCATTCTTGTACTACATTACTTAGAAAATTGTCTCCTGCAATATCATTCTCTGACTGGGGACTAATAGTGTTTTCCTTATAATAACCAGTTGCAGAAGCAGAGATAAATGATTTTGGTAGCTGCTCTCTATCCTTAATTTTATCGTAGAGTAATCTTGTTGAATTGACTCTACTCTCTAATATTTTTTGCTTGTATTTTTTAGTCCATCTTGAACCGTCAATTGACTGGCCGGCAAGGTTGATAACTGAATATAAATTTCTGATCACTGAAATGTCAAGAATAGATTTTTCAGGATTCCAGTTTATATATTCAACCCCATTTTTAGAGTATGGTTTTTTTCTTGTCAAAACATAAACCTTATATTTTGATTTATCAATAGACTTAATAATGCCCGATCCAATCAAACCAGTTCCTCCTGTAATTAAAATAGATTTCATATTTTTGCAAATATTTTTTAATACGTAGATATTAAATTAATGATGTCAATACATAGGTTTTTTACTTTATTTCTATTTTTTGCAATTTTTAATTTTGCAAAAGGCCAAAATATTGGAAAAGTTATCCCAAATAATGTTTTCACTCAAGTAAAGAAATCAAAAGCTGTTTTTAATGACTTAAGTATAGAAGCTATATATTTCTCCACATTAATTCCCAAAAAAACTGTAATTGAGGAATTAGAAGGTTTATACGATAAACTTGGAAGTTTTGAAAAAGATAAAAAAATATATAAAAGCTCAATTCAAACTAAAGGCGAACTTTTTTCCCTAATAACTTCAATAGTTAAAAAAAATAGAAGAGTGTACATCTATGTAAGTGATAAGGATGACCTAAAAAAAGAGTCATCAATAAATAACCTTCAAGAATCATTTAAAAAAATATTGATGAGGAGGTTTGTCAATGATTTTATAAAAAAACTTGAAAAAAATATTAAGAAAACCGATAGAAAGCAAAATAAGATTATAAGAAATAACCCTAATAACCTTACCATGAATTCTAGTATATTCTATAGAATGTACCAGAGAAAAGAATCTAAAAAAGTTGGGTTAAAATCTGCGCTAGAGACTCTATACAAAGAACTAGAAGAAACCAAAATAATATTTAACTCAATAAAATAGTTTAAGAGTTAATTTCTACTTTCTCCAAAATATTTTTGATTATAAGTTCTGACTTTATTCCTTCAGCCTCAGCCTCGTAATTTAAAATTATTCTGTGGTTAAGAACGTCATGCGCAATTTCTTTTACGTCATCTGGCATCACATAATCACGATTAGATAAAAATGCATTTGCTTTGGATGCTAGAGATAAGTTTATACTTGCTCTGGGAGATGCTCCAAATGATATGAACTCTTCAAACTCATTTAAACCAATAGACGCTGGTTTTCTGGTAGCATTAACTATTTCAATTATATATTTTTCTATAGATTCTGAAATAGAGACTTTGTTAATTTCATTTTGAATAGCCGTGATATTTTTTTTATTTAATATAGTTTTTGTAGAATTCTTAAAATTCAAATCAGACATCCTCTGCATAATTTTTAACTCTTCTTCTTTTGAAGGGTAATCTATGTTGAGCTTCATCATAAATCTATCTCTTTGTGCTTCAGGTAAAGGATAAGTCCCTTCTTGATCGATTGGATTTTGTGTGGCAAGAACCAGAAAAGGTAATTCTAATTTATAGGTATCATCGCCTATTGTAACCTGCTTTTCTTGCATTGATTCAAGTAGTGCAGACTGAACTTTAGCTGGAGATCTATTTATCTCGTCAGCTAAAATGATATTAGAAAAAACTGGTCCTTTCTTTACTTCAAATGAGGATTTTTTTTGATTATAAATCATGGTCCCAATAACATCTGAGGGAAGTAAATCGGGTGTAAACTGTATTCTTTTAAAATTCAGTTTCAAAACACTTGATAGGGTATTAACTGTTAAAGTTTTTGCTAAACCAGGAACCCCTTCTAACAATATATGACCCTGAGTAAAAAGACCCATTAGTAGTCTTTTGATCATATAATCTTGACCCACAACTACTTTATTGACTTCACTGATTACACTTTGAATTTTTAAATAATTTTTACTCATCAAAAAATTTTTTTTGGCAAATTTAACTATTTATTAATCTTTAAAACATGCTAGTTCTTGCTAAAATTTGTTAAAATTAAATATTATGAATAAGGCATTTAAAACGTTTTTATCAAAAATAAATTCTTATAAACCTGATAAGAATAAAAAAAATCAACTTGATGAAATAGTTATTAAAATTCAGAAAAGCTTATCAACCACGAATAATATAGTTTTCTTGTGTACACACAATTCTAGAAGAAGTCAATTATGTCAAGTTTGGGGAAGCATCTTATCTAAAATTTATAATATTAACCTTAGGTTTTATTCTGCTGGAACAAAAAAAACAGAAGTCCATAAAACTGTTTTTTATTGTTTTTCAAATTTAGGGGTTGAGGTTAAGGAAAATAAAATTATTTATGGAGATTTATCTTTAAGCTTAAGCTCAAAAGTGTTGGAAGACATCCATTCAGATAATTTCATATCTATCATGACTTGCTCAGATGCAGAAAAATCATGTCCCTCAGATTCAAGATCAATAAAAAACATAAACATGATTTATCAAGACCCTAAAATATATGATGATACTTTAGAAGAAAAGGAAAAATACTTAGAGACGTCAAAATTAATAGCTGAGGAATTAAACTATATTTTAAAAAAATTAGTTAATTCTATCTGAAACAGGTTCATTCTTCTTGACAAAAATTGAAGCTATAGCGGCCAAAATAAAAACAAACAATAAACCCCAAGGAGTAGCTTTTATTATTCCAATTGGCGAGGTGTTTTCTTCTATGGATTTTTCTATTTCTGGAATTGCACCGTCAATGGCTTCTTGTGGTGTTCCAAAAGATTCCATCATTGTAACTGTATTTTCTACAGTAAGCTCCTTCATTACTTCAGGTAAAGAAGGATCTATAACATTATATAATAAAATGTTAAATATTGCCCCAACAATATAAGATACAGTAAAAACCAAAAAAGTGAACTTTAAAGAATCTTTATAGGACATATAACCACCTGTAACATTTCTAAAGCTTATGCCAATATATATTACTAATCCCATGCTAATAACGATAGCTAGTAAGCCGTACCACCACTCTACCATTAACTCAACATTAACTATATATGTAACCATAGTAAATAAAATTGATACCCC
>JAYNOQ010000049.1:0-12784 GCA_038113315.1 Flammeovirgaceae bacterium
ATGAATAACTCTCAATCTATCTCTGTTCTTTTTGGTATAATTGTTGGAATTATATCATTAACAACAGCGTTATTACTTGGAGTTAGTGACGCAGAAAAGCTATTGACAGCAGGTATAATATCCATTTTTTCCTCGACACTTTTATTTGCGATCATTACTGAAAATTTATTTGATAAGAAAATTAAAGAGATATATAAATCCTTTGAAAGAATTAGAAATCAAGAATTTGAAAGAGTGCAGGTTGATACCTCTATCTTAAGAAATATTAACCCTTTGAGAGGTATAAACGAAGAGATCTACAATTATGCAAGTTTAAAACAACTTGAGATTGATGAACTAAAGAGGTTAGAGGCATTTAGGAGAGATTTTTTACAGGATGTATCTCATGAGCTTAAAACTCCAATTTTTGCAGCACAAGGTTTCGTCCATACACTACTAGATAATATGGATGCCGACGATAAAATCAGAAAAAAATTTTTAAGTAAGGCAGCCAAGAGCTTAGACTATCTTGATCTTCTAGTGAGAGATCTTTTAACAATATCTCAAATGGAATCTGGAGAAATTAAAATGAAAATGGAGGCCTTTGATGTTATTGGTCTTGTCAATGAGACAATCGAACAATTAGAGCCACTTGCAAAAACTAAAGGAATGAATCTTGTGCCTGAGTTATCAGATTACAAATCTGTAATTGTTATTGCTGATTACTATAGAATATTTCAGGTGCTAAAGAATCTAATTTCAAATAGTATCAAATATTCTGAAGAGAATTCTAACATTACCATTTCTTGTGAGAAAAGAAAAAAAGTAATAAACCTTAAAGTAATTGATCAAGGGAAAGGAATTCCTAAAAATCATAGAAGAAGAATATTTGAAAGATTTTACAGAATAGACAAAAGTAGATCCAAAGAGAAGGGTGGTACAGGTTTAGGACTTGCTATTGTTAAACACATAATTGAAGGTCATAAAACAAAAATTAAATTAAAATCTAAGATTAATAAAGGTTCGATTTTTTCTTTTAATTTAAAACTTGCTCCTAAATCTTCGAAAAGAAGAAAATCTCTTAAAAAAGTCTTGAAAAAGAACAAGGTAGAAATGATATAATATTTACCTAATAATTATTGTTTTTATTTATTAATAAATCTATTTTTGCTCACTTTTTAGAAACAAATGGATTCAAATAGTTACAAGACTAAATACTTAAATAAAGAATCAATTCAGAAGGATTGGTTTGTTGTCGACGCCGATGGTAAGACATTAGGAAGGTTCTCTTCAGAAGTAGCTAAAATTTTGAGAGGTAAGAATAAAGCTTCTTTTACCCCACACATGGACTGTGGAGATTATGTTATTGTCATAAACTCTGACGGGATTAAGCTAACTGGAAAAAAATGGAGAGAGAAGCAGTATGTGTCTCACAGTGGTTACCCAGGTGGACAAAAAATCACAAATCCATTAGAGTTAAAAGAAAAAAAGTCCTCAACTTTTATAATCGAGAAAGCAGTAAGAGGGATGTTACCTAAAAATAGATTAGGTAGAGAATTATTTAGAAATCTTTTTGTTTATGAAGATTCTAACCATCCTCATGAAGGACAAAAACCTAAAGAAATTAAATTATAATATGGATATAATCAATACTGTAGGAAGAAGAAAAACATCTGTAGCTAGATTATACATGAGACCTGGAAAAGGTTCATTCGTCATTAACGGAAAAGAATTAGATAAATATTTTGCATCGGAACTACTTAGACTTATTGTTGAGCAACCTCTTAAGTTAGTAGATGCATCTTCAACTTTTGATTTCAAAGTAAATATTTATGGAGGCGGCCTTAAAGGTCAAGCTGAAGCGATAAGACTTGCAGTTGCAAGAGCTTTAGTTAAGAATGACGAAGAAACTAGAGTTGTACTTAAAAAGGAAGGTTTCCTTACAAGGGATCCGAGAATGGTTGAGAGAAAGAAATATGGTAGAAGAAAGGCTAGAAGAGCGTTCCAGTGGGTTAAGAGATAAAAATATGGTTAAAAAATTAGAACATAAAGATTTATTAAAAGCAGGTGTTCACTTTGGGCATTTAACAAGGAAGTGGAACCCAAAAATGTCGGAGTACATTTTTATGGAGAATAATGGTATTCATATCATTGATCTACATAAAACTATCGAATGTGCTTACACTGCTGCTGCTTCTCTACAAAATATTGCTAAATCTGGAAGAAAAATTATGTTTGTTGCTACAAAGAAGCAAGCAAAAACCTACGTTTCAGAAAAGGCTAAGGAGTTAAATATGCCTTACGTAACTGAAAGATGGTTAGGTGGTATGCTTACCAACTTTTCAACAATCAGAAAATCTCTTAAAAAATTATCTGCTCTTGAAAATCTACAAAATCAAGATACCTACACACAAGATTTCTCTAAAAAAGAGAGGTTAATGATGTCGAGAGATAAAGATAAATTGGAAAAGGCACTAGGTGGAATTTCAACTTTAAATAGAATTCCGGCTGCTTTATTTGTCGTTGATGTCAACCATGAGGAAATAGCTGTACAAGAAGCTAAGAAACTTAATATTCCAGTGTACGGAATGGTAGATACTAATTCTGACCCTAATTCAATTGATTTTGAAATACCTTCAAATGATGACTCATTTACTTCAGTTTCTACTATAATTGATTATGTATCAGCTGCCATTGCTGAAGGGTTAAAGGAGAGAGAAAAAATTAAAGAAGAAATTAGAATTAAACAGGAAAAAGAGGCTTCTGAGAAGGAAGCAAAAGAGAAAAAAGAAGCTGAGAAGAAGGCAAAGGATTCTAAGAAAGAAGTAACTAAATAAATTTTCAAGTATTATGTCAGTAAATATTTCTGCAAAAGAAGTAAATGAACTAAGGCAAAAGACCGGTTCAGGTATGATGGATTGTAAAAAAGCACTTGTTGAGGCAGGTGGAGACTTTGATAAAGCAATTGATATTTTAAGAAAAAAAGGTCAAAAAGTTTCTGCTGCAAGGTCAAACAGAGAGACATCAGAGGGTGTTGTAATTTATAAGTTAAGTCCCAATGAGGATAAAGCATCTATATTATCATTTACTTGTGAAACCGATTTTGTTGCTAAAAATGAAGATTTTCAAGAATTAGCTTCTAAAATATTAGATACTGCATTTGATAATAATTTATCATCAGTTGAAGAAATTTTATCTTCTAGTTTAGGTTCCTCTACTATCGAACAAGAAATTGTCAATTTAATTGGTAAGATTGGTGAAAAAATTGAGATTAGAGAATACCAAACTTTCCAAGGAGAAAAAATTGTACCTTATATCCATGCTGGAAATAAGTTAGGAGTTTTAGTTTCCTTGGTAAATACATCTTCTGTAGATTATGTTGCAGCAGGTAAAGATGTAGCAATGCAGATTGCGGCAATGAATCCCATTGCACTAAATAAAGATGGTGTTGACCAAACTGTGATAGATAAAGAAATAGAAATTGGGAAAGAGCAAGCTCTTAAAGAAGGTAAACCAGAAAATATCGTTGAGAAAATTGCTCAAGGTAAGCTCCAAAAGTTCTTTAAGGATAACACTCTTCTAAGTCAACCATTTGTAAAAGATAATTCAATGACAATCGAGTCTTACCTCGGAACATTTTCATCTGAATTGACTGTTGATAAGTTTCTTAGAGTTTCAATAGGATAATCCTCGTCTAATTATTCATTATATCCTCTATCTCTTCAGGAAGAATAGGAATATTTTTCATCAAATTATAATTTTTGTCTTCTCCAACAAGAATATTATCTTCTAGCCTAACACCTAAGTTTTCTTCCCTAATATAAATTCCTGGTTCAACAGTAAACACATTGCCAGGAGATAAATCAACATAAAAATTTCCAACATCATGAACATCTAAACCAAGATGGTGCGAAGTCCCGTGCATAAAATACTTTTTGAATAAAGGATTTTTTGGATTCTGTTTTTTTACATCATGTTTATCGAGCAACTTTATTTCTATTAATTCACTCTCCATAATCTTACCAACTTCTTTATGATATTCATTAATAGTTATACCTGGTCTTAGGATATTAGTAGCTTTATTTTTAACATTTAGAACAGCATTATATATTTCTAACTGTCTTTTTGTAAATTTTCCATCAACTGGTATAGTTCTCGTCATATCAGACTTATAATTTGAATATTCTGCTGCAACATCCATCAGGATAAGATCTCCAGATTTACATATAGAATTATTTGTGTTATAATGAAGAGAACATGCATTTATTCCTGATGCAATTATTGGTTGATAAGCAAAGCCCTTAGATTTATTTTTTATGAATTCGTGAATAAACTCTGCTTCAATATCATATTCCCATATATTTGGTTTAATATAATTTAGAACTCTCCTAAATCCTTTCTCTGTTATATCACAAGCTTTTTGAATTAAGTCAACCTCAGTATCATTTTTAATCATTCTTAAATCACTTAGAATAGGGTAAGACCTCTTAATTTTATAAGTTGGATAAGATTTTTTAATTTCATTCAGGAATCTATCTTGTGGCGTTTCAATTTTGGTACTTGATCTTATATGTTCATTCTTTTCTAAATAAATACTTTCTGTCTGAGCTAATATTAGATCTAATACATTTTTAAAATTATTTTTCCACATAATTGTCTCAATTCCAGATATTTTTCTTGCTTCTTCTTTTGTGAACTTATTCCCCTCCCAAATAGCTATTTCCTCACTTGTTTCTTTGATAAATAATATCTCTCTCATCTTTTTATCTGGAAAATTTGGAGCTAAAATTAAAAATGTATCTTCTTGATCTATCCCTGTCAGATATAAAAGGTTAGTATTTTGAACAAAGTGTAATGTCTCATCTGCGTTTGTTGGCATAAATTCATTAGAGACAAATACTGAAGCTGAATTTTTATCAACTTTATCTAAAAAGTTTTTTCTATTATTAATGAAAAGAGAGTTGTCAATTATTTCGTATCTCATCAGTTTATTTTGTCTTAAAGATACATTAATTGTTAATAAATTTTTAATTTGCCTATTATGGATTTTGTTGATAAAAATATCGAGAAATATGTAGAAGCTTTATCTGACAAAGAATCCCCTCTCCTCAAAGAAATCAATGAATATACGATTAATCATGTACATCAGCCTAGAATGTTATCCGGTCATTTACAAGGAAGAATTTTAAGTTTCATATCAAAAATTAAACATCCAAAAAATATTTTAGAAATTGGAACATATACGGGTTATTCTGCCTTATGTCTTGCTGAAGGTTTAGCTGAAGGTGGAAAATTAATAACTATAGACAGAGACAAATCTTTACATGATAGAGTTCATGAATTTTTTAAGAGATCTGATTACGCAAAAAATATTCAGCAGTTAATTGGTGAGGCAATAAATATCATTCCTGAAATTGATTTAAAATTTGATCTTGTTTTTATTGATGCTGATAAGAAAAATTATAAAAATTATTTTGATCAAGTAATTCATAAGTTAAATAAAGGCGGGATAATTATTGTTGATAATGTTCTCTGGAAGGGAAAAGTTACTGATCTATCTAAGAATCAAAATGATAAAATAGCCGTATATATGAATGATTTTAATGAGTACATTAAAAAAAATAAAAAAGTTTCAAAATTGATTTTACCTGTCAGAGATGGACTTACACTTATCATAAAAGATGAAAATTAATATCACAGTCCTTTTATTCTTTTTCATTTTTATTGAATCTTTTTCTCAAAACTCTCCAAGAGTACCCGAAAGAATAAGAATTGATAATATGGTTTTGAATATTTCTGATGATGTTATCCCTATAATTCAAAATGAAGTTGATGCACTACATATTAACGATAAATATTTTCAAATTTTTGTCGATAGAATTAATATATATTTTCCAGTGATTGAAAGAATCTTGAAAGAAGAGGAGATGCCAGATGACTTGAAATACTTAGCTCTCCAAGAAAGTGCACTTATACCTGACGCTGTTTCATCATCAAATGCTGTTGGATTCTGGCAGTTTAAGAAAGAGACAGCAGAAGATTATGGTCTTACGGTTAATGATAAAATTGACGAAAGAAAAAATATTGTATCATCAACTAGAGCAGCATCTAGATATATTAAAAATAGTAACTTTCTTTTTGAGAATTGGATTTTTTCTATTTACTCATATTATCAGGGTCTAAGTGGCGCTAAGGCTGTTACAGATCCAAAGTTGTATGGTTCCAAGAGAATGTCAATAGATAAAAATACTCACTGGTATATAATTAAATTTTTAGGGTATAAGGTAGCTTTCGAAAATTATGTTGACAAAAAAAAATATAATGAAAATTATTCTATATACGATAATAGGTCTTTTTCATCGATTAGAGAATTATCAAAAAATTTATCAATTAATAAGAATGATTTAACCTCTCTTAATAAGTGGATAACATCTGATAGAATTCCAAATGATAAAATCTATTCATTTCTAATTCCTGAAAATAGAGAGAATGTTTTTAAAAAATCGTCATCATTGGTAAGTGATAAAATCAATAACATTATAGAAGAAAAATTTACCTCTCCAATTGATGAAAAAATAAATGAGGTGATATCTCGAAAAACTATTTTGCTAAATGGATTGCCTGCAATAATAGCTGACTCGTCTGATAGTGTTGATGAACTCATAAATTTATATGGAATTTCCAAAAAATCATTTTTTGAGTTTAATGATTTAAATAGAGATAATAATATTGTCCCTGGTGTACCTTATTATCTATCAAAAAAAAGGAGAAGAGGGAAGGTTCAGTTATATATAAGGAGAGAAGATGAATCTCTTTGGGAAATCTCCCAATTATTTGGTGTTCAGTTGACAAGCTTAAAAAAGCTAAATAAAGAAAATAATTCAAGTAAAATTCTACTTAGAAGAAGATCTATTCTTTAACTATTTTTTCAATTATTTTTCCGTCTTCTTTACTTTTAAGAATTAATTTTTTATCACCGTAATGAGTCATTTCTTCTTTAACTAGATAATAATTCTCATCATAACTCTCAAGGGTATTTATTTTACTCACTCCCTCTCTACCTCTCCATATATCTAAATTTATTTTCTCCCATTTTTTAGATTTAATAGATTTATAAGAAGCATCAATAATTGCATTTACAATATACCCATCGTAAAATGTTTCTGATGGTTTCTCTCCCTTCTCTAACGCATCAAACATATTAGCAAACATATG
Source organism: Flammeovirgaceae bacterium (assembly GCA_038113315.1). Taxonomy (GTDB): domain Bacteria; phylum Bacteroidota; class Bacteroidia; order Cytophagales; family MED-G16; genus MED-G16. The sequence goes on from JAYNOQ010000049.1 coordinate 7,195, forward strand.
ATTATATCCTAATTCATTTAATTCGTCTCCAACTGGAAAGATCCAACCAGAATCAGATTCCGCTTTCTCAGCAACATAGTCACTTCCTTTACCTGTCGTAAACATTTCAAAACCAGTTCTTAGAAAAGAGTTAACCCATATTGTACCTTCAGTTCCCATTACTTCATCTCTTAAATCAAGTCCTCCTCTGAAAGTCCAACTAACCTCAAATTGACCAATTGCTCCGTTTTCGTACTTAACTAATCCTATCGCATGATCTTCTGCATCAATAGGTTTTACCTGTGTGTCTCCCCAGCACATAACCTCAATTGGTTTAATATCCTTTCCAATATAGTTTCTGCTGATTTCAATACAGTGACACCCTAAATCTAAGATACATCCTCCACCTGCTTGCTCTAGATCCCAGAACCATTCGCTATGTGGACCAGGATGTGTTTCGCGAGATTTTGTCCATATAATTTCACCAAGACTTCCAGATTTAACACTATCAAGAGCCTTTAAAAATTTTGGGGTATAACAAAGATCTTCTAAGTATCCCGCAAAAATTCCTGCTTTTTCAACTGCTTCTACCATCCTTTTTGCTTCTTCTGCTGTTCTTCCAAGAGGTTTTGTACATATGACAGCTTTATTATGCTTACAACATAAGTGAACAGCCTCTTCATGTAGATTATTTGGTAAAGAAATACAAACTACATCAACATCTTTGTGAGCAATAGATTCCTCCATATCTGTAGTCCAGTGTGGAACATCATAATCTTCAGCAAATTTTTTTGCACTTTCTTCTCTTCTGGAGTAAATAGAAACTACTCTGTCTTTATTTCTGTAACCGTGAAGTGAGTCAGTATAGAATCTTCCTATAAAGCCTGACCCTAACATTGAAATTTTTTGCATAATTATTTATTTTTTTCTTTAAAGAATATTACTAAAAACAATAAAACAGCTCCAGAAATATATGCTGGAACCATCCAAATATCTCCCCAGTTTTTAAGTCCTTCAATTGTATTGTTGTCAGTAACAATTCCAGAGAACCATGAACCGATAGTCATTCCTATTCCGTAGGTCGCAACGGTAAACAAACCTTGAGCTGCATTTTTTATTTTTTCACCAGCTTTATTTTCTGTGTACATGTACCCGGTAACAAAGAAGAAATCGTAGCAAATACCATGTAATAATATTCCGGAGATTATCATCCAGTAATAAGCTTCTAGGTCGCCATTGGCAAAAAAGAAAAACCTTAGTGCCCAAGCAGCAATACCAATTATCAATATATTTTTAACTCCTAATCTATAATAAAGAAATGGAATAGCTAAAATAAAAATAGCTTCGGATATTTGGCCATAAATCATTTTACCAGCTGCTCCTTCCATACCTAAATCATTAAGAAAAACATTTGCAAATGAATAATAGAATGATAGAGGAATACAGATTAAGACTGCAGATATAAAGAAAATCAGATATGATTTGTCTTTTAGTAAAACTAGACCCTCTAAACCAAGAGGCGAACCATCACTTTTACCTTTTGGAGGTACATTTGGTAGAGAAAAAGAAAATAGTCCAAGAAGTATAGAGGCAGCGGCAGCGATATAAAAAGTATATGCAATACTTGAGACGTTATTTTCAAGTTGCAAATTTCCAATTATAAACCCTGCAACTATCCAACCAAATGTTCCAAAAAATCTTATTACTGGAAACGTTTTACCTGAATCACTGACATTAGCAAAAACAATATTATTAGAAAGAGCTACCGTTGGCATATACATTAGTGAGTAAACTAGCACTGTAACTATAAATAAAAATGAAGAAGATATTTCTGTAGCATAAATTAGGAGAAGACCACCAATTATATGAAGGGCACCCATTGCTTTCTGTGCAGAAAAATATCTATCAGCAATCGATCCTACAAAAAAAGGTGAGAATATTGCAGCAATTGCAAAGGCACTATATGCCGAACCAATCTCTTCCCCTGAAGAGTTTAAGATTTTTGCCATATAAGTTCCAGCAGTAACATACCATGCCCCCCAGATAAAATATTGGAGAAACATCATAGTAGAAAGTTTGAAGTTTTTCATAGTTAGTTTGGTTAATTAGTCTCAATATTATTAAGTTAAAAAAAAATTTTTTAAATTAAACTGATTTTATATCAATATTAAACTGACTAATCTTATAACTGACTCCTATGAAAAAAAATAATTCTAAAAAAAATAGCAGAAGAGAATTTATTAAACACGGTACTCTAGCTGCATCCAGCTTTTTTATTGTGCCAAGATATGTGCTTGGTGGTAAAGGTTTCACCTCTCCAAGTGATAAAATTAATATAGCAGGTATCGGGGTAGGAGGCAAAGGTACATCTGATCTTTGGTATGCTTCAGATGAGGGTAAAGAGAATGTAGTTGCGTTATGTGATGTTGATATGGGAAACATAAGTTCTAAATCTAGAGAAAGATTCCCTAAAGCAAATTTTTATCAGGACTACAGAGTTATGTTCGACAAACAAAAAGATATTGATGCTGTTACGATATCCTCTCCCGATCATGTTCATGCACTTCAGGCTTTAGCTGCAATGGATGAAGGGGTTCATGTTTATGTACAGAAACCATTAACGCATAATATCAAAGAAGCTAGAATGCTCACTGAAACCGCAAGAGAAAAAAAGATTGTAACACAGATGGGAAATCAGGGAGCCTCAAACTCAGGGATGAGAAAGGTTCAAGAATGGTTTGATGCTGGATTAATTGGAGAGGTTGATGAAGTCTTTGTTTGGACAAATAGACCGGTTTGGCCACAAGGTATACCTGTTCCTAAATCTGATGGGAGTCCTGTTCCAGAAGGTTTAGATTGGGATCTATGGTTAGGCCCTGCTCCGAAAATAGATTATACTAATGCTTATCATCCATTTAACTGGAGAGGTTGGTGGGCCTATGGTACTGGAGCTCTTGGAGATATGGGTTGTCATTTAATTGATGTACCATTCAGAACATTAGGATTACACTACCCAAAAGCCGTAGAATGTAGTGTTGGTCAGGTATTTATTAAAATGTGGAATCCAGAATATATCCCAGAAGGGTGTCCACCTTCTTCCTCTGTTACTTTAGATTTTGCTGCGACAGATAAAAATAAAACGCCTTTAAAAATGAGATGGCTCGATGGTGGTTTAAGACCTCCACATCCAGACCTAATTCCTGCAAACGACTCTCTTGGAACTCCAGATAGTTCTAATGGAGTAATGATGATAGGATCAAAAGGAATAATTACTACTGGAGTTTATGGATTTACTCCAAAATTATATAGGAAAGGTGAGGATGTAGTTGAGTTTGATACTTCTAACCAACCAGGTAATGAATTTGGTCATCAAACTAAATGGATTGAGGCGTGTAAGGCAGGCTTTAATAGCTCTGAACATAAAGCGCTAACATCTTCTTTTGATTATTCTGGTCCAATGACGGAAACAGTTCTCATGGGTAACATTGCAATAAGAAGTTATATGGAGAAAAAATCGGGACTTGGTAATTCTTATCCAGGAAGAAAGAAATTATTATGGGATGGAGAAGCTATGAAAATTACAAACTATGATGATGCAAACAAGTTTGTAACTAGAGACTATAGAAAAGGATGGGAAATTTAAAACTCATAATCTAGACCTAATTTATTTTTTAGATCTGAGAGATTTGTGTTTTTCTTAGATAGGTATTCAAACTTATCTTTATTTGTGTAGATAGTTTTTTCTTTTTCTATTTGATTTATTTCTTTTTTAAGAACTATCTTTTCTTCAAATCTATTTTTTAATTTCTCTTTTAATCTATTGATAATACTATCAAATATTGTTCCTTCTAATTCATTGTCTAGATGAAATGTAATTTCTGTTCCTTCTATTGAATTTCTTTTTTTTAGAATTGCTACTTCAGATTTTTTCTCCTTTAATGATTTTGAAAAATTATTGATAAGTATGTTGTATTCATCTTTAGAAAAAGGAATTTTCTCAACTGATTTTTCCTTATCTTTTTTTTCTACTTCCGATTCTTTCTTTTCAGTTAATAAGTTTTTGAGGTTTGGAGTATCTTTATTTGATGAAGTATCTGCTTCTACAATATCCTTATTAGCTAATTCTGATTCATTAGTTGGTATTGCTTTGATTATTTCATCCTTTTCTTTTACTTCAGTTATTTTTTTTACTTCTTCAGATTTTGGAGTTTTTTTTTTATTAAGTGAACAAATTTTAATTAAAGCTATTTCAGTATGGATTTTATGATTACTAGATTGTTTATAACTGATTTCAAATTGATTTAAAATTTCTAGTGATTTTTCAATAAATTCTGTATCAATGGCTTTTGCTTGATTTATATATTTAGTTTTTTCAGCTTCAGAAACTTCCATGATTTCAACTAAACTTTCATTTTTTGATAGAAGAAGATTTCTAAAGTGATTAGAGAGACCATTTAATAAATTGAAACTTTCAAATCCTTTAAGTAAAATTTCATTATGTACTAGAAGAGTTTCAGATATTGAAGATGCGAAAAGAAGATTACTTACTTTAAAGAAATAATCGCTATCTAAAATATTTAAATTCTTTGTGACAACTTCTAAAGTTATTTTAGAGTCTTTAGAGAATGTTCTAATTAAATCAAGTGTAGACAAGGCATCTCTCATAGCACCGTCTGCTTTTTGGGCAATTATATGTAGCGCCTCATCTTCAAATTCAATTTTTTCATTATCTAGAATTTCTTTGAGTTTATTTTTAATATCGAAAATCTCAATTCTATTAAAATCATAAATTTGACATCTTGATAAAATAGTTGGAATAACTTTATTTTTTTCTGTAGTAGCTAATATAAATATAGCATAGGATGGTGGTTCTTCTAGTGTTTTTAAAAAGGCGTTAAATGCAGCATTAGATAACATATGAACCTCATCAATAATGTATACTTTATATTTTCCAGATTGTGGGGCGTATCTAACTTGATCGATTAAATTTCTTATGTCATCAACAGAATTATTTGATGCTGCGTCTAACTCATAAATATTAAGGTTATTTGAGTTTTCAAGAGGATTTTCAATATTAAAGTCATTTATTTCATTTGCTAAAATTCTTGCACAAGTTGTCTTACCAACTCCTCTTGGACCGCAAAATAAAATGGATTGTGCAATTTTTTCATTTTTTATTGCATTTTCTAAAGTGGTGGTAACGTGAGATTGACCCACTACATCTTTAAATTTTATAGGTCTATATTTTCTTGCTGATACAACATATTTTTCCACAGATGTAAATTAAATAAATTAGATTTGCGCAACAATATTGTTCTTTGTTTTTTGGGGTCGACTGGAATTGACAGTATGATAAATTTTATTTTTGCATGTCGGGTGATTGTAACATCCGTAATCAAATACTAAATACTTTAAACGGCGAACGTAAATACGAATACGCTATGGCGGTTTAAATTCTAAGAATTTAAATAACCACATCATAATTTAGCTGGTGATCTTTGGCTAATTAATATGGTGTCATAAGGAGATCTACTTTATATTTTTTCCTACAACTATATATTGGAAATTTAGTAGGTAAGGATAGATGTTGGTTGATATTTTCCTGCTCTAT
>JAYNOQ010000050.1:0-1540 GCA_038113315.1 Flammeovirgaceae bacterium
TCCAACTTTCTTTTAAACTAATTGGTAATTTTTGAACGGTTTTAAGTTCGTAAACTCCTTTTCCTATATATTTAATCATTATACATAAATTAGTTCTAAACTGTTATTATTTTTTTTGTAATAATTTTTTACAATTATCACCTCATCTTTAGTATTAAAATCTAATCTTTTTAGGTTGGTTCTATAACTTGAGTTGGGATTACTGGAATAACCGAATCCTTCAATTGTACCACTATCAACGGAAACAAATGGATAAGGTTTTTTATGATTTTTATCTACTAATAGGAATTTTTTCTTTGGTAGAATTAATGATTCTTTCATTTTTTGAAATTTACTATTGTAATATTTTGTATTGTCATTACAGTAGCAAGATTTAGTATTTTGACTTAATGATATTGCGTGGCAACAATGATTTTCAGTATGAATAGAATTAATTTTTTTACATAAATTATATTTTTCAGATAAATAATTTATAAAATTTCTGGCTTTGCGTGTTGATTGAAAAGATGTCAATACATTTTTTTTATTCTTAGAAATTTTAAGTCCATAATATCCTCTTTCATCTTCTAAAATATTGATATTAATATTTTCCCTTTTTTTTCTGAGTTTTCTATTAAGTACTGGATTGTTTCTTTTAATTTCCTGGGATTCTATTAATAAAGCAATCAACTCACTTTTTGTCTCAAGGTATCTTATGTGGTCAAATCGTAATTTTAGTTTAATTGATTTATTACTTTTTGAGTGTAGATGCTGATTTATTCTTTTAAATAAATTCAAACTTTTTCCAATGTATATAGGTATACTATTAGTATCTAAAAAAAAATAAATGCCTGTTTTTTTAGGGATTTTTTTTATATCATAAATTTTTTTAGATAATATTAAACTCATGTTAGGAAGAAACGGAATTTAAAATTTAAAGTTAGATGGTAGCAAAACAAGCAATATTTTTGATAATCACGCTATGTGGATTAGTATACATAACTTTTGGAACTGATATTTTTGATACGTCATTTACCGAAGAGCAGTACTCTGCTCTTATAGCAATGACTAAACTTTACCTTGGGTCTGCAATTTATTGTTTTGTAGTCAGTGAACTTGCTAGAAATTATAGTCAGGTTGATAAATTCTGGAGTCTCATCCCTATCGCATATGCATGGTACTTTGCTCAATCAGCTGGATATGATGAAAGAATGGTAATGATGGCAATATTAGTTACCTTATGGGGTTTAAGGTTAACATTTAATTTTGCAAGAAGAGGTGGTTTCAGCATTTACTTTTGGAAAGGTGAAGAAGATTATAGATGGGTAGAGGTGAAAAAAGCTATTCCATTTCTATCATCTAGATTTACATGGGGAATGTTTAATTTATTTTTTATTTGCCTTTATCAAATGGGCTTAATCTTCCTTTTCACTTTACCTATCCTTGCAGCCTGGCAGGGATCTGAGCCAATGAGCACTACAGATTATTTGGTTGGAGGATTTATGTTTATTCTTATAGTGATTCAGTTTATATCTGATCAACAACAGTATGATTTCCAGAC
>JAYNOQ010000050.1:1640-12359 GCA_038113315.1 Flammeovirgaceae bacterium
TCATCCCATTTCTTAGATTTTGCACCGGCTCCTTTCTTAGCATAAATCTTTATAATACCTGCATTTATTATTCCTCTGGCACAGTCTGCACAGGGAATGTCACAAGTTAAATATATCGTACACCCTTTCGTTGATACTCCAATTCTTGCAGCATTATAGATAGCATTTCTTTCAGCATGTTCGAACCAAAAATATTTTTCAGGTTTTTCTTGACGATCCTCCTTTTCATCATCTATTCCTCTTGGGAATGAATTATATCCGGTAGATACAATCTCTTTATCTTTCCCAACTATTACAGCTCCAATCTGAGTGTTTTTATCTTTTGATTTTTTCTTTACCTCCTCAGCTATATTAAAAAAATACCTGTTCCATTCCATATTTATATATACTTTCTAATCAACTTTTTCGTAGCCTCAACACCTTCGTGTGGGTTAAGATAATTTCCTTTACTTCCAAACATATTCATTACAGCTCCTTCATATTCAATAGTAATAAATCCTTTATATGAAGAACTTGAAATTATATCCATCATCTTTGAGTAATCAGTGGATTTCTCTTCGCCTCGAGAATTAAATTCATGAGACTTTGCGCTAATACCTTTTGCGTATGGTAAAAGTTTTTCAACTCCAACATATTTGTCATATTGATTTTCACAATCACTTTCTATATCTCCTAAGTTTAAATCCCCACGCTTTATACAGAAATTATATGAACCAAAATCGGGGAGAGTTCCAATATATTTACTGTTTATATTTCTCATAAGTTCAACAAGCCAATCAGCATCTCCTGTTATTCCTCCGTGGTTTTCAACAACTATACTTATTCCCTGACTTTTACTGTATTCTATTAATTTTAAAATACTTTCAGATGAATTATCTAAAATTTTTTTTGTATCCAGTTCTTCTGATCTTAGATTGACTCTAATGGAGTGACAGCCTATATCAGATGCAGTATCTATCCAGTTCTTATGAAAATCAATTGCCTCGTCTCTTTCAATTTTTATAGATGAAGCTAGGCTCGGGCCATTTGCCATTGTCTTTAAGTCAATATTGTCAACTAGAATTATCAGGTTTTTAATATCTTGATCTGCTGTTCTATTATTTAGATCTTTGATTAAATTTTTATCTTTTTCTTTTCCCATAAATGCTATCGACCAGTATTCTGCTGCACTTATATTATACTTATTTCTTATTAGTTCTGGATAATCTAATATGTTAAGTTGATTTTGAAATATAAGAGGAGCAAAGGAATAGATTTGAAGTGCTAACTCTAATTTATTCTTTTTAAAAATTTTACCATAAACATCACTATTTAAAAATGGCATTGATGTTAAAGCAATTGAATTGAATAAAAATTTTCTTCTTGAGTTAATTTCCATTTTTATTTTAATATCATTTTTAATTAATTTACGTAAAAATATTAAGTATGAAAAGAAAAGCACATGTTGTATGGAGAGGTGACGGAGAGAACGGATCTGGTGAGCTAACCACTGGTAGTGGAGCATTAAAAAATCTTCCTTATGATTTTAAGATGAGATTTAAAAATAACGATGGAAAACTTGGAACTAATCCTGAAGAATTAATAGCTGCAGCTCATGCGGGATGTTTCAATATGAAATTAAGTTTTGTGCTTAATGAGAATGGCTTTTCACCTGATCATCTCGAGACGGAGTCGGAATTAACATTTGTTGATGGAGTGGTTGAGTCGATAGAACTGACTCTCAAAGCTAAGGTATCAGGTATTAGTAATGAAAAATTTTTAGAATGTGCGAAAGAAGCAAAAGAAAATTGTCCTATATCAGGTTTGTTAAACTGTGAAATTTCATTAAATTCGTCACTTACCTAGATAATGAAGAGATTTTACTCAATTTTATTTCTCACAGTTTTTACAGTTTATCTTGTTGCAGAGTCTTCCTCTTATCATTACCACAGTGAAGTGGTAGAGAGTGGCATTGTTGAAGAATCACCCAAAGAAGGTGAATGTATTACGTGTTTAATTTCTTCTAGCCATTCTTCTGATATAATATATAATCAGTTTGTAAAAAATTATTCATCAATATATAAAGAAAGTTTAGTCTATTTTATTAATAGTGTTTATCGTAAATTATCAACTCTAAATTTATCTAGTAGAGCTCCACCGGTAACATTATAATTCCCTAAAATTAGAGACATTATTAGTCTCATATAATCCGACTTATATAATAAGTCACATTTTAATCTATTAATAACTTTTAAATTTAAAACAATGAAAAAAAATATATTTAAACTAAATATCCTTTTATATTCTCTATTGTCTTTAGTTATTTTCACTTCATGTGAAGATGACGATATAGCACCAGAAGAGGAAGAAGAGGAGGAAGTCATAACTGACGTTAAGCTTATTTTTACCTCAAGTGCAGGAGTTAAAGTTGAAGCAAGAGCTCAAGATCCTGATGGAGAAGGAGTTCAGGAGTTAGTAGTTCTTGATGCCATTAACTTATCCTCAGGAGAAACCTACACTCTTACATTTGATATAATGAACAATTTAGAATCTCCTGGTGAAGATATTGGAGAAGAAATTGCTGAGGAAGATGATGAGCATCAAATATTCTTTGCATGGACTGAGGGAGCATTTACCAATCCTATAGGGAATGGAAATATAGATAATGCTTCTGATCCAGTAAATTATAATGATACTGATGGTAATGGAAATTCGGTAGGTCTAAACACTACATGGACTACTGGTGATCCTACTTCTGCAGCTTCTTTTACAGTTAGATTACAACACCAGCCTGATGTAAAAACTAGTACATCTGGAGCTAATGATGGTGATACAGATTTTGAGTTACAATTTGTATTGAACATCCAATAATTACAATTAGGGTATAGACTAAACATTTATCATTGTCCCCTTAATTGGGGACATTGATATTTTTATATCTTTTCTAAATTAGAATATTAATTCACTTGACTTAAAATAAGTTAGTGAAATAATATTGCTATAATTATATCATAATATGAATAAAAATATTGGAGCTAAGGATACTAATTGCTGTTGTACTTGTATTAAGCCACATGAAAATAACTTAAAAGTTAGGTTATGCTGTCTTTTTTTAATGTTTTGTATTTTTCAAAACAATATTTATTCACAGGTAAATTGTTCCTATAATTTGTCAGGAAAAGTAATAGATAAAGAAAGTAATGAATCTCTACCTGGTGTTTTAATTGAAGTAGTTAACTCTCAAAAATTTTTTACTTCGGATGAAAATGGAAATTTTACTCTTAATAATTTATGTTCTGAGAATATAAATGTTTATGTATCAAGTATAGGTTATACAGATTCAACTTTTACTCTTTCTCCAAATAACAGTAATGTATATTTATCTAGAGATAATATAGAATTGAATTCAGTATTAATATTTCAAGAAAAAGAGAAAGATGAAGGGACAAAAACAATGTCTCAACAATCTATTGACCTAGATGAAAGAGGATCAAATAGAACATTATCTCTAGCTAGTATAGCTAGTGAAATTGATGGTGTTTCTTTTATCTCATCTGGTTCAAATGTTGAGTTACCTGTAATTCATGGGTTATATGGAAATAGAATATTAGTTCTAAATAATTACTTAAAACACGGCTTTCAGAATTGGGGAAATGAACATGCTCCTGAAATAAATATGTTTTCAGTCTCTAACTTAAGAGTAATTAAAGGTGCTTCAGGTGTTCGGTTTGGTCCTGAAGGACTTGGAGGAGCAGTTATTGTTGAAGCTGATCCAATGAAATTAAGTCAGCCTTTTTATTTGAAGTTAAATACTGGTTATGAGACTAATGGTAAAGGAATAAACTTAGGATTTAATTTAGGTCAAGGGTATAAGAATTTAGGCTATACTATTGGTTATCATAACATAAAGATTGGCGATAGACATACACCAGATTACATGTTAACTAACTCTGGGAAAGAAGAAAAAGCTGTTAATTTAGGTATTCATTACCATCTTAAAAGCTTTGATATAAAACTTTACTATAACTATGTCGATTTGAACAATGGATTACTGAGAGCGTCAATATTTCATAGCGGTAATGCTATCTCAAGAGCTTTTAGTTCAGATATTCCACTGATAATTAAACCGTTTTCTTATAATATTAATGAACCAAATCAATTAGTTACTCATCATTTAGCTAAAGCAAATATAAACTGGTGGTATAGTGAAGACGAAAAAATCTCACTGACTTTTGGTGCTCAAAAAAATGAGAGAAGAGAATACGATGTGCGTAGAAATTCACACAAACCAATTATTAATTTAGAGCTATTTTCATATGATTATTTATTGGAATGGGACCACTCAATTTCAGATAATTTTAGTGGAATATTTGGTCTTCATTACTTTAGTCAGAACAATGATAATATTTATGGCACTGGTACAACTCCTTTTATACCAAATTACAATTCAAATAGATTAAGTTTTTATATGGTTGAGGGATATGAGACTTCAAATAATTTATTTGAATTTGGAATGAGGTATGATATAGAAAATTATAATGTTAGGGGAAGAGAAACGAATCAAGATATTTTCCGTGATGAAAATGATTTTTCGAATCTGACATTCTCTTTTGGATTTGAGAGAAAAATTTCAGACAAAATGTCTTTTAGATCTAATGTTGGTTCGGCATGGAGGACACCCAACATGGCAGAGCTTTACTCTTATGGTTCTCACGGTTTTAAAACCTCTTTTGGTTTATTGAGACATTATTTTACTGAAGATGGACGAATAAAAACTGATAAAGTTCTCACTATGGATGGTGATCATTTTGCCTCAGAAAAATCTCTGAAACTAGTTAATGAAATAAATTTCGTAAATCAAAAAAACAATTTAAAAATTACACTTCACTCAAATTATATATCAAACTTTATTTTTGATAGACCCATTGGATTATTTGGAACAATTAGAGGTCCAATGCCTTATTTTGTTTTTGACCAGACAGACGTTTTGTTTTTGGGTTCTGATATAACTTATAGTAGAGATGTATCTAAAAATATTAAATCAGCTTTTACATTAAGCTATTTATTTACTGAAAATCTTAATGATGGTGGGAACCTTATTGATCAACCACCTATAAGGATAAATAATGCTTTTGATTGGACTACTAACAATTTCTGGAAAATAAATTCTTCTGAAATTTCCATATCACCGAGTTATACTTTTAATCAATTTAGGGCACCTATAACAATTACACCTGATGAATTGATAAATAATTTAGTAACTATTGATCCTCAATCAGATATTTTTGATTTTAAAGATGCTCCTGAAGGGTATTTTCTATTAGATTTTTTATGGAAATTTAAGATAATGGAATTAGATGCTTCATTTTTAATTAAAAATGTATTAAATAAAAAATACAGAAATTATCTTAATAAGATGAGATATTTCGCGGATGAACCTGGTAGAAATTTTATTATTAATTTAGCTTATACCTTCAAAAAGAAAAATTAATATTGAATCGAAAATTTATGTTTATCAGGTATCTTATATTTTTCTTATTTTTATCTAACATATCCTTTTCGCAAGTACAGATAAGTGGATATATTCAAGAAAGTGGTTCCGGAGAAAGATTACCTTATTCAAATATTTATTTAGATGCTTTGCAGTTAGGCGCTAGTGCTAATGAAAATGGTTTTTTTTCATTAAAAGGTGAAGTAATCACTGGTATGATTTTAAAAGCAAGTTACGTTGGCTACCAAACTAAATCCATTGAATTAACTGAAGACTTAATTAATAGCCAATTAGTTATTGATCTTATACCTTTAACATCTACCTTAAATGAGGTTGTTATCTCAACTGAATCTAGTAAGTTTTTACAGTCAAGTTCTGAGATAAGTGCACATAGGATATCTGTACAACAACTAAGTTTGATGCCTTCTATTGGAGAAGTTGATATCTTTAGATCTCTACAGTTACTCCCTGGGGTGAGTGCTACTCAGGAAAGTAGTTCAGGTTTATATATTAGAGGTGGTCAACCTCAAGAAAATCTTGTCCTTCTTGATGGTATCAAGGTATATAATGTAGATCATTTTTTTGGCTTCTTTAGTGCGTTTAATGCAAATGCAATTAAGAGTGTAGATCTATATAAAGGTGCATTTCCTTCAAAATATGGGGGAAGACTATCGAGTGTTATTGATCTTACGGGTAAGGTTGGAAGTTTTAACGAGGTAAAAGGAAACTTAAATGTAAACTTACTAAGTGCCTCTGGCTCAGTTGAAATTCCTTTCCTAAAGAAATTTAGTTTTTTTGCTGCTGGAAGAAGATCATTTACCGATATACTTCAATCATCTTTTTTTGATAAGATATATAACCAATTTGATCCTGATGATGACATAGAAAATTTAGATCCATGGGTTCCTAAATTTAATTTCTATGATTTTAATGGTAAACTATCTTATAAACCTACAAGCGACGACCTTATAACTTTCAGTTTTTATAGGGGAGAAGATAATCTAAAAGAATCAAGTGATACTAGAAGGTATCAATATCCAAACTTTGGAGACATTGATAAGATAGAAATTCTTGGTGATTTAGATAGAATATCTGAATGGGGAAATAGAGGTTATTCATTTAAGTGGTCCCGTCAGTGGAACAGTAGGTTTTATAATACTTTAAATATTTCTTATTCAGAGTATTATAATTATCAAGATGATACTTACTTTGTGGAGGCTAGAATTCCAGATTTAGATTCTACAATATTTGACCTTAATATAATTCTAGATCAAGATAATACTGTTCAAGACTTTACAGCTAGATATGATGCAGAGATTTTATCCGGGAAAAATAACAAATTCGAGTTAGGATTTGAATTAACAAAATCAGATGTTGACTATCTTTTTGTCAGAGATGACACTCTTACCATACTAAACACAAAACAAAATTCAGATTTATATTCAGGATATCTTTCATATGATTTGAACTCTGTGAAAAATCTAAATTTAAAAATTGGTATCAGGGGTAATAGATACGAGTTGACCGATAAAAATTATTTTTCACCTAGGTTTCAGGCAGATTATTCCTTTTTAAAAAATCTAAAAATTAAAGTTGGCTATGGTCATCACTTCCAATTTGTTAAACAGATTATTGGTGAGAATGTAACTTCTAGATCTAGAGATTTCTGGTTACTTTCTGATGATGTAGATATTAATGTTGGAGAATCTATTCATTATATTGGTGGCTTAGCATACGAAAATGATAAATGGTTATTTGATACAGAGTTTTTTTATAAGGAAATATCAAATCTTACTGAGTTCTCACTAAGATTTCAAAGTGCTGGTTTAAATAATTTATTTTTCAATGGTAAAGGGATAGCTAAAGGGTTTGAGACTTTAATTCAAAAAAAGATAAATAGCTATACAGGATGGATATCATATACATTTACAGATGCTGAGAATACGTATCCATTATTAAATGATGGTGTAAGTTTTCCTGCTCCTCAAATTCAAAGAAATGAAATTAAAATTTTTAATAATTACGAAACTAATGGCTGGAATTTTTCTGCCTCCTTTATATACGGATCTGGCCAGACATTTACAGAGCCATCATATAAGTATAATATATCTCTATTAGATGAATCAAGTTTGACGTTTATTGGGGTAGGGCCTAAGAATGGATCTCTTCTTCCAGATTATCATAGACTTGACGTATCGGTTCATCACGTATTTAACATTAATAAATCAAAGGGTGATATTGGTTTATCTATATTTAATTTATACAACAGACAAAATGTGTGGTACTATGAATACCAATTTGATTATGTTCCTTACGAAAGACAGGTAAAAAAATATTTAGGAATTGTACCTAATCTATCATTTAAATTGAGTTTTTAGATATGAAAAAAATACTATTATCTCTTATTATAGTTTTATTTTCTTGTGATGTGGAGACGCCGATTGAAGATAATTTTGTGGTTGAAGCTTTTTTATTTCAGGGAGAGAAAGTTGATGATATTAAAATTAAGAAAACTCAACTCTGGAATTCTTTAGATAGTATTGATTCTTACATTTCTGATGCTGAAATTAAACTGTTTGGTGCTGGCGAGGAGTATATTCTCAGTTACAATTCTTCTGATGAAAATTATTTTTCAAATGAAAATATAGATATTGTTTCTGGAGATAAATATGGGTTAGAGGTTAAGGTTGGAGATAGGATAGCTACCTCTGAAACAGTAGTTCCAACAAAACCTCTAGGATTAAGTATATCAGAAAGTAAAATTGTAGTTCCTCCATTGGTTTTATCGCCTGCATTACCTAATATATTAAGAACTTTATTTGATGAGGCAAGAACAAATGTTACTTGGGATAATTCTTCTGGTGAGTATCACTACCTAACAATTAAGTACGTTGGGGTAACAGATGATCCAATATTTGATGATGAAATTCCTGGTCAAGTAGGTGATTTTTTCTCAAATTTTTCAATTCAATCTGAACCTACAACTGAAGGTAGCTATAATGTTATATGCATGAGCCTACAAAATTATGGAAGGTATATGGTGACACTCTATAAAATAAATCAGGATTATGTCAGTTTATTTGAGTCTGAAGTGCAAGATGGTACAGAGCTCAACGAGCCTCCATCAAATATTATAAATGCATTTGGTATATTTACTGCCTTCGCAAGTGATACAACTTTTTTTGAAATTGTTAGAGAATAATTATTTTCTAATCCAGTATGCAACCAATATAAAAATTCCTTGAACAGGTAATCTCCATGTTGCAATTTCTTGGGTTGCTCCAATTGCCTTCTGAGCTTCTACACTCTGGAATAAATAAATATTAGCTGGAAAAACAGCTATTAGTAGAAGTATAAGACCTACAGATCCCCAGTACCTATATTTAGGAAACAATATCATTACACCAAATAAAATTTCAAATAAGCCACTTATATAAACTAACTCTAGGTGGTAAGGTAAGTATGGTGGAACTATAGCCAGAAAAAAATTAGGATCGATAAAATGTTTAATACCAACTAATACATAAAATATTGATGATATAATTATTAAAATATACTTAGCTATTATAACTTTCATATCGTATATATACGAGTTATGAACAAAGTATTACTCATTTTTATTACTTTTTTTTATTTTAATGCTTATAGTCAAGACGCTACAACTATTTTAAAAAAATCAGAGGAAAAAATCAGAGGAATTAAGTCATCATATACTGAGATGGCAATTACCATTGTAAGGCCTAAGTGGAAAAAAGAAATGACAATGAAAGGCTGGTCTGTGGGTGAAGATTATTTCTCTTCAGTTGTAATAACTCCGGTCAAAGAAAAGGGGACGGTATTTCTGAAAAGAGAAAACGAAGTATGGAATTATGTTCCATCTATAGAAAGGACAATTAAACTTCCTCCTTCAATGATGATGCAGAACTGGATGGGTACGGATTTTACAAATGATGATTTAGTTCAGAGATCCTCAATCTCTGACGACTATACTAATACTATTATTGGAAATGAAGAAATTGATGGATACGATTGTTGGAAAATAGAACTCATACCTAATGAAGATGCTCCTGTAGTTTGGGGTAAACTTGTGATGTGGATAGATAAAACTGATTATATGCAGTTAAAAACAGAATTTTATGATGAGTATGAGGATATGGTTAGTGTAATGACATCAAATCAAATAAAAGATTTTAATGGTAAAAAATTACCTTCGATAATTGAGTACGTGCCTCTTGATGAAGACGGAAATAAGACTATAATAGAAAGGTTAGTTTGGCAGTTTGATATAGATATTAATCAAAGATATTTTCTACCGAGTTACATGAAAAATTTACGATGATTTTTAAAATCGCATGGCGAAATATTTACAGAAATAAAAAAAGAAGTTTAATCACTATTACTTCTGTATTTGCTGCTTTATTATTAATAATCTTAATGCGAGCCCTCCAGTTTGGTTTCTATGATAAATTAATTGAGACGGTTGTAGAATCATATGCAGGATATGTTGAAATACATGCAGATGGTTTCTGGGACAATCAAAGTCTAGATAACTCAATGCAGGTTGATCAACAACTTTTAGATGATATTCAATCTGTCGAAGGTGTTGAAAATATTGTTCAAAGGCTCCAAACTTTTTCTTTAATTTCTGTAGGTGAAAAAACAAAAGGTGGCGTAATTAATGGTATTAACTTATCTGAAGAACAAAAAATTACAGATTGGAATAAGAAAATGGTTTCTGGATCATTTGATCTTAGTGACAATGAAATAATTATAGCGAAGGGTATCGCTGAATTTTTCGGTATTTCAGAAAATGATACACTAATATTATATGGACAAGGTTACAGAGGTATGATGGCTGCAGGTAAGTATCCTGTAAAAGGAGTTATTGATTTAAAAAATCCAGATTTAAATAAAATAGGTCTTTTTATGACTATGGAATCCGTTAGAAATTATGTTTCTTCAGATGAGATATCTACACATATAATTATAGATAAAGAAAAGTATTATAATGAGGATAAGATAGTTGAAGATTTAGGTCTAATCCTTTCAGATGATTACGAGGTAATGACTTGGAAAGAAACTTTACCAGAAATAGAGCAGACAATTACTGCGGATAGTGCTGGAGGTTTGATAATGGCTTTTATACTTTATGTAATAGTTGTATTTGGGATGTTCGGAACTGTTTTGATGATGACTGAGGAGAGAAAATATGAATTTGGGGTACTGATTTCGATAGGAATGAGTAGAAT
>JAYNOQ010000051.1:0-11492 GCA_038113315.1 Flammeovirgaceae bacterium
CATGATATCGATATATCGAAAAATGAAATTATTTCAAAAGGTTTGGTTTCAAAAAATGAATATGAGAAGCTAGAAATAATCACAAAAAAACTATTTGAAAGAGGGTCAGAATATGCAAAATCTAAAAATTTAATTTTAGTCGATACTAAATATGAATTCGGAAAATATGAAGATGAAATAACCTTAATAGATGAAATTCATACTCCAGACTCATCAAGATATTTTTATGCAGATTCATACCAAGAATTACAAAATTTGGGTGAAAGTCAAAAACAACTTTCTAAAGAGTTTGTTAGAGAGTGGCTTATGGAAAATAATTTTCAAGGAAAAGATGATCAAGAAATTCCAAAAATGTCAAATAATATTGTGAACTCTATATCAGAAAGATATATCGAGCTATATGAAAATGTTACTGGAGAAAAATTTATTAAAAGAAATACTGAAAATATGTTGAAAGATATTGAATCGAATATTAAAATTGCACTATGAAATATGAAATAGAAAAAAATGACTTATACTATATCCTAACTCCGAAAGAGGAAAAAATTGATTCAGTATTAGCACCTTCATTAAAAGCTGATCTTATTACGTATGAAGTAGAGGGAGCAAAAAATATAATTTTAGATTTACAAAATGTAAAATTTATGGATTCTTCTGGACTAAGCGCAATGCTTGTTGGAAATAGAACATTTAGAGAAAAAAATTCAACTTTCATTATCTGTAATGTTAGTGATCATATATCCAAGATTTTGAAAATATCTAAACTAGATACAGTTCTTGATATAATACCTACACGTCAAGAAGCTATCGATTCTATTCAATTAGATGAAATAGAAAAGGGTATGAATTAGAGTTATTATATGCATAACTTTAATATATCAGAAAAAAAAAAGCTTCATAATATCTTTCTTGTTCTCTCCGGTATCTTTATAACCAATGCTATAATTGCTGAGATTCTTGGAACAAAAATATTTGATGTAAGTATTTTTAAAAATTTTAGTTTATCAGTTGGTGTAATAATTTGGCCTGTAGTTTTTATTACTACTGATATAATTAATGAATATTTTGGTAAAAGAGGTGTAAAAAAAATAAGTTATTTTACTATCCTTCTCGTAATTTATGTTTTTATTATAATTTTCCTTTCAACTAAGTTGTCTCCTAATTCTTATTGGTTAGATATAAATAAATATGACAATTCTGGAAATTTGTTTGATATAAATTATGCATATAATACAATTTTTCTTCAAAGTAGTGGAATAATAATAGGTTCAATTTTTGCATTTTTAATAGCACAACTTTTAGATGTTTTCATTTTTCAAAAAATCAAAAAAATAACAAAAGGGAAATTGATTTGGTTAAGAGCAACAGGGTCAACATTATTTTCTCAATTTATAGATAGTTTTGTTGTGTTGATTATTGCATTTTATTTTTTAGCTCCTGAAGGTAAGGAATGGTCAATAGATCAAGTTTTAAATGTAGGGATTGATAACTATACTTTTAAATTTTTTGTTGCAATATTAATTACTCCCCTCATTTATTTAGCTCATTATTTAATTGATATATATTTAGGTAAAGAATTATCAATAAAGGCTAAAGAATCTGCTCTAGAAAATTAAATTCTTATATTTACCAAGTGAAAGCGACATTCAGAGTTATTTATAAATTAGTTGGATTTATACTCTTGTTTTTTTTATTAGGAACATTATTCGTATATATCGAAACTGTAGCTATTGAAGAAAATATAGAATCTTTTGTTGATGAGTCTGGAATTCTTCAAAATAAGTATGAAAAAAGTATTATACCAATTATAGCATCATCAATTATTTCTTATATAGTAATTTTTCATATCCCTTGGTTTAAGAAAAATGAAGACTAATCAGCAGTAATTTGATTCAAAATAATACCCGTAGCTACTGAAGCATTTAGTGATTCTGCATTACCTATTTTTTTAATTGAAATCCACTCGTCTACATATACTGATAGATTTTCACTAATACCTTGTGACTCATTACCAAATAATAATATACCATTAAAAGAATTATTTTTTTTAAAATTATTTTTTTTATTGGATGATGTTCCAACTACTTTCAAATTATTTTTTTTAAAATAATTCTCTAAATCTGTATAGTAAACATTTACTCTAGTAAATGAACCCATACTCGACTGAATTGCTTTAGAATTATAAAAGTCTACAGAATTATTAGAGCATATAATATTTTTTATACCAAACCAGTCTGCATTTCTAATTATTGAACCTAAATTACCAGGATCACTTAAGGAGTCAAGAGCTAAAGTAATTTTTCCTAAATCAATTAAAGAAATATCTCTTGAAACCATCTTAACAACAGAAAAACCGACTAGATTATTTTTTAGAGAACTCAGTTCATTAATCTTTTTTTCTTCTAAAATATAGACGTTCTTATCTTCAAGTAAATTTTTATACTTAGTATAAATTTTTTGAGATACAACAGTAAAATCAGTTTGAAAATTGGAATTTTTTACTTCTAAAATACCCTTTAGACCTTCAACCATAAATAGATTTAATTCTTCTCTTGTCTTCTTATATTTGAGGGATTTAATTAATTTAATTTTTGATTTTGAAATCATGTCTTAATTTAAAATAAATTTAATCATATTGTTTGAATACATCAGAAATTTAGATAGAGAGATAACAATTTTTTTAAATAACTTATCTCATCAAAATTTAGATGGTATCATGATATTAATTAGTAATAAATATGTCTGGATACCTCTTTATCTTTTTTTAATTTATTGGCTATGGAAATTTGATAAAAAAAATTTTAAAATAAACTTAATAGTTTCTATTTCAACGGTATTAATCTCTGACTTTATTACAAGTTCAATGATGAAACCATATTTTGAAAGACTGAGACCATGTAATGATTCTAGCTTAGAGGAATTAATAAATGTAGTTGCTGGATGCGGTAAAAAATTTAGTTTTGCTTCATCACATGCATCTACAACATTTTCACTTGCATCTATGTTTTTCCTTATTTCAAAAAAGAAAATCAAAATAATGTTCTTGTGGAGTATTATAATTGGTTATAGTAGAATTTATTTAGGTGTTCATTTCTTTTTAGATATAATTTTTGGGTTTTTAGTTGGTTATTTAACATCAAATTTAATTTATCGTATATCTAAAAAAATAATATAATTTGAGACTTATTACCGTATTAATCTTTTTTGCTTTACTTTCCTGTTCTACAGATAAAAGAGAACTACCCATTTTTGGAAGATCAGAAATAAAAGAAAATAATAACAATGGAATTATAACTTTTGATACAATTAATCATTATATCAAAAAATTTGAATTTTATAATCAAGACAGCGTATTAATTGACAATAATACCTTTAATAATTCATTATATGTTGCAGATTTCTTTTTTACGACCTGTCCTACAATCTGTCCTATTATGAAAAATAATTTAATTAAGGTTTATGATAGGTTTTTGAGCAATGAAAAAGTTAAATATTTATCTCATACGATTAATCCAGAGTATGATAATGTAAAAATTCTAAAAAATTTTTCAGAAAGGTTGAATGTTGATTCTAAAATTTGGCATTTCGTAACTGGAGATATCGACGATATATATAAAACAGCAAAATCTAGTTATATGGTTTCGGCTCTAAAAGATGAAAATGAACCAGGTGGTTTTTTACATAGTGGAACATTTTTACTTGTAGATCACAATAGAAATATAAGAGGAATCTACGAAGGAACTGATGAATCAGAAATAAATAGGTTAATTGAAGATATAGAAATACTTCTAATTAATATCCCTTAACCATTTTTTTTAGGTATTTTCCCAAAATATCAAACTCTAAATTAACTATATCTCCTTCATCAATTATTCCAAAATTTGTATTCTCGTAGGTATGAGGAATTATAGCAACTGTAAAATAATTTTTAGATACATTAAAACATGTTAAACTTACACCATTAACACAAATACTTCCTTTCTCAATAATTAAACTTGAAAATTTTTCTGAAAATTTAAATGTAAACAACCAGCTATTTTCTTGGTCAACTTTTTTTACACAATATCCAATATCATCAACATGACCTTGTACTATGTGACCATCTAATCTACCATTCATTCTTAAGCTTCTTTCTAGATTAATTTTTGATCCTACTTTTATTGAGGTAAAGTTTGATTTTTTTAAACTTTCATCAATTATCGTTACAGAGTAAAACTTTTCATTTCTTTTAGTTACTGTCAAGCAAACTCCATTATGGCTTAAACTCTCATCCACTCTTAATTCTGAGCTTATTATACTAGATATTAATAACTCAATATTTTTTCCTTTTTTTTCAAATTTTTCAACTGTTCCTATTGATTCAATTATTCCCGTAAACATTCTATAATATAATATTAGATTGTAAAAGTAAAAGTTAAATTTGTGTGAAAAAATTTATTTATGAAAGAAAATAAAATTGAGTGTAGTAAAACAAAAATTAATATAAGTGAGATGGTACTTCCAAATCACACGAATAATTTAAATACTTTATTTGGAGGAAAACTTATGTATTGGATGGATATGGCTGCAGGTATATGTGTTTATAAAAACACCAAAAAAATGTCAGTTACAGCATCAGTTGATAATATATCTTTCAAATCCCCAGTTTATAAAGGTGATATTGTAACTATAGAAGCCTTTATTACTCGTGTTTTCAATACATCAATGGAAATCTATCTAGAGGCTACTACACAAAATAGAAAGACAGGAAAATCTATTATAAGCAATAATGCATTTTTCACTTTTGTTACATTAGATGGAAAAGGAAAACCTACAAAATCAATTGAAGTTATTCCCAAGTCTCAAGAAGAAAAAAAATTATATGATGGGGCATTAAGAAGGAGACAACTTAGATTAATTCTTGCTGGGAAAATGAAACCAGAAGAAGCAGATGAGCTAAAATCTATTTTTGACTAAAATATTTCACTTAATTTATTATATAAATTCATCCCCCTAAGTTGTGTATCCTTAGCAATAATTCTACCATCAGGATCTAATAAGAATGCACTTGGAATTTTATTAATATTATATAAAATTGCAGCTTCTGACTGATAATAATTTAAATCAGAAACGTTAATCCAAGGTAAATTATCTTGTTTTATACCTCTTACCCAATCAGCTCTACTCCTATCCAGAGAAACTTGATAAATCTCAAAACCTTTTTCCTTAAACATATTATAATTATTTACAATATTTGGGTTTTCTTCTCTACATGGTCTGCACCAAGCAGCCCAAAAATCAAGTAAAACATACTTACCTCTCAATGATGAAAGAGAAACAGGATTACCAGTAGTGTCATTTAAAATGATTTCGGGAGCTATACTACCAATAGATACAGCTTTTAATTTAATTAAATCACTTTCAAATTTTTTAAAATAAGTGTTCTGACTAAACTCATCAAAATACCTATTGTATATATTTTCCCAAAACGAAATATTATTTCCAATTGGAAGATAAGTTGAACTCGAAGCCATAAGCACTGCGAGTGAGTTATCAGAATTATTTAAATACTCTTTAAGAGATAATTCGAACTGATTTTGTTTAAAAGATGCTTCTTCTCTTATACTATTAATTTTTTGAATATCTTTTTCTTCATTAGCATCAAAAAAAGACCTATTTAACTCTCTAACTTGATTCCTGTAATCAGTAATCTTTTTTCCTAAACCAATAAGAATATCTGTATCATCTGATCCTTCAATAATTGAATTAAAGGAATTTTCAGTTAATTGGATAAGAATATCTATATCACTATTATTTAAGATTAAATCAATGCTATTTTTACCCAATACGTCCAATCGATATAATGATGCTTCACCATTAAATACTATAAAACTTATTTTATTTTCTATAAAATTAGCTGATTGGACTAATTCAATAGAATAATCAGAATTAACTCTTTGAAGTCTTACTTCACCATTAATATCATCTCCTTCAATTTCAATATTTATCGATACTTCCTTAGATGAATCATAAGATGTTTCACATGAAATTAAACCAAATATTAGGATACTTAATAGATATATATATTTCATGATTTAAAATTAAGTTTATAATTAATTTAAATATGATGCTAAAACGTTAAAATATATTAATTGTTTAATAAATTTTTAAAAAGAGATTCACCTTCAGATTGAACTTTGGAAAGTCCACTAATATTTTTACCTCCAGCTGTTGATAAGAAGCTTTGACCTCCCCCAGAACCGTCTATGTGTTTAGAAAGATTTTTTATTATTTCTCTTGCATCAAATAATTTATTTACGGATAATTTTTTAGAAATTAAAATAAGAATAAATGGCTTATTTTCATTTTCTATAGTAGCTAAAAAAATAAGATTTTCGAATTGATTATCCAATTCGAAACCAATTTGCTTTACAAATGCAACATCTTCATTTTCAAAATGAGATATTAATACATTTGCAACCCCTATTTTTTTAATTTTTTCAGAAATATCTTTTTTAATATTCTTTTTTCTAGAAATATCTAACTTATTTAATTGATCTTCAAGTCCTTTATTTTTTTTAATTAAATTTTTAACTGAATCAATAATATTTGAACTTTTTAAAATTTCTTTAAGTGTATTTATCTGGTCATTCTGCTTATTAGAAAAATTATTATAACCTAATGAGGTTAATGCCTCAATTCTTCTAACACCTGATGAAATTGAGTTTTCAGATATTATTTTAAATAAACCAATTTCAGAAGTATGAGAAACGTGCGTTCCACCACACAACTCAATAGAAAATTTATCATCAATTATTACTACCCTAACCTTATCACCATACTTTTCTCCAAAAAGAGCCATAGCACCCATTTTTTTTGCCTTTTCTATAGATATATCCTCTAATATATTTACTGAAATGTTCTCTAAAATCTTTCTGTTGACAATATCATTTATTTTTAATTGATCCTCCTCAGTTATTTTTGAAAAATGAGAAAAATCAAATCTTAAAACTTTTTCATTTACTAAGGAACCTTTCTGAATTACATGATCACCTAAAACCTCTCTTAATGCTGCATGAAGTAAATGAGTTGCTGAATGATTTTGGGATATAAGCCTTCTTTTATGAGAATCTACCTTCACTGAAAATTTAGATTCGATCTCTTTAGGTAATTCATCTGTCAAATGAATAATTAATTCATTCTCCTTGAAAGTATTAATTACTTTAATTTTTTCTTTATTATTTGCAATCAAGCCAGAATCACCAATCTGACCACCGGATTCAGCATAAAAAGGAGTTCTATCAAGTATTAAATGGTATTTTACCTTATCATCAATTTTTACTTGCCTATACTTCAAAATCATTGATTCACATTCAAGTTTTGAATACCCAACAAAATTAGATTCTTTATTATCAGTTATTACTGTCCATTCTTCTGAAGATGTAGAAGAACTATTTCTTGATCTTTCTCTCTGTTCTTCAAGATATTTATCAAATTCATTTTTATCTACTTTTAAATTATTTTCTCTTGCAATTAAGTTAGTTAAATCCAAAGGAAAACCATATGTATCAAATAGTTCGAAGGCCAGCTTTCCAGGTATAACTTTATCATCAGATTTTAAATTATTTTTTAGATTATTTATTTTTTTTAAGCCATTTTCTAAAGTTTTTAAAAAAGTTTTTTCCTCCTCTAAAATAACATTAGATATAAATTCTTGTTGATCAGAGAGATTACTGAAGACATCTTTATATTCAGATATAACTTCTTTTGATAGCTTGTGTAAAAATGGTGATTTAAGATTTAAGCTTGAAAAACCGTACCTTACTGCTCTCCTTAAAATTCTTCTTACAACATATCCTGATTTATGATTAGATGGAATTGCTCCATCAGATATCGTAAAGACTATAGCTCTAATGTGATCTGAAATTACTCTGAATGCAATATCAATTTTTTCATCCTCTCCATATTTTAAATTTGATATTTTGCCCAATGATTTTAAAATTCTTGAAAATAAATCAGTATCATAAGTAGATTTTAGACCTTTTATTGCCATAGCAAGTCTCTCAAGTCCCATACCAGTATCAACATGTTTATTCGGTAAAGACTCTAGAGAACCATCATTTTTTCTATTAAATTCAATAAATACTAAATTCCAAATTTCAATTACCTCAGGGTGGTCTTTATTAATAAGATTTTTTGTAGGGTTTTTCTTTATATCCTCTTCATCTCTTAAATCAATATGAATTTCAGAACATGGACCACATGGACCTGTCTCTCCCATTTCCCAAAAATTATCTTTTTTTGATCCGTCAATTATCTTTGACTCATCAACGATTTTTTTCCATATTTCAACAGCTTCATTATCTTTCTCTAAGTTATCTTTCTTATGACCCTCAAATACTGTAACAAATAATCTATTCTGATCAAGTTTATAGAAATTAACTAGTAAATCCCAGGCCCAGTTTATTGCATCTCTCTTGAAGTAATCTCCAAAAGACCAATTTCCTAACATCTCAAACATAGTATGGTGATATTTATCAATTCCTACCTCCTCTAAATCATTATGTTTTCCGCTAACTCTTAAACATTTTTGAGTATTAGCAATTCTTTGGATCTTTGGATTATCATATCCCAAAAAAATATTCTTAAATTGATTCATTCCCGCATTGGTAAACATTAAAGTTGGATCGTCTTTAACGGTAATAGGAGCAGATTCTATGATTTTATGATTTTTATCATTAAAATAATCAAAAAATATACTTCTTATTTTTTTAGAGTTCATTTAAACTAAAATCAATGAATATTTTTTATTTTTGCATAAGTTTACACAAAACTAGGCTATTTTAATCTAAATATGGATAAACATAAATATTATTATAATCCAGAAACTTGTAGATACGAGAGAATTAAAAAAACTAAAAAAGATATTTTTTTTAGGTCTATTGGATTTATAACTATTGTTCTAATTTCAAGTTTTATCTTACTAAATATTTATGATACATACTTTGAATCTCCAAAAATAATTCAGCTTAAAAAAGAAAATCAAGAACTTCAAACTCATTACGAAATATTAAATAAAGAAGTGAATGTTGCATATAAAATGCTTAATAATCTTGAAGAGAGGGATGATAACGTCTATAGAATTATTTTTGAAGCTGAACCAATTCCAAGTACCATAAGACAAGCTGGTATTGGTGGAATCAATAGATATAAAGAATTGATCGAAGGTAATTTAGAAAGAGAAGATTTAATTATAGATAATTATGCAAAAATTGATGAGTTAAAAAGAAAATTATATATACAAACAAAGTCTTACGATGAATTAATGAACATGGCTAATAATAAAGAAGAATTAGTTGCTGCTATTCCAGCAATTCAGCCTGTTTCAAATAAAGACCTTAAAAGAGTATCTTCAGGATATGGAACCAGAATAGATCCATTCCTTAAGGTTAAGAGAATGCACTATGGCCAAGATTTTTCTTTGCCAAAAGGTTCACCTGTTTATGCTACTGCAGATGGAAGAGTAAGTATTTTAAAATCATCATTTGGTGGTTTTGGCAAATATATTTACCTAGATCATGGAAATGGATATAAAACTGTTTATGCTCACCTAGATAAATTTAATGTGAGAAGAGGTCAAAAAGTTAAAAGAGGTGAATTGATTGCTTACAGTGGTAATTCAGGTAGATCAACTGCTCCTCATCTACATTATGAAGTCCACAAAAATGGCAAAAAGGTTAATCCAATTAACTTTTTCTTCAATGATTTAACACCTAGTGAATATGAAGAAGTTATTAAGTTAGCTTCTGTTGAAAACCAAGCTCTTGGTTCAACATTCTAAATTATGCCATATAAAGAAAGAGAAATATCGAAAAAATATCATACTATTGGAGAAGTAGCGGAAAAGTTAGAAGTAAATACATCACTAATAAGGTTTTGGGAATCTGAATTTGATATATTAAATCCTAAGAAAAATAAAAAAGGACTGAGAAAATATACAGAGAAAGATATTAGAATATTAGAAAAAATTTATTTTCTACTTAAAGAAGAGGGGTTTACCATAGATGGTGCAAAAAAAGCTTTCAAAAGAAAAAAAGTTTTAAAAAATAAATCATTTCAGTCTCAGTTAGAAAATATAAAAAATAAGTTGATTGAAATTAGGAAAAAGATTTAATCTAAACCTAATATTTTTTTTATTCCTTTTTCATTAGAACCTGAGTCCGCAAAATCATCAAATGTTTTTTCTGTAACTTCAATAATATGATCTAAAATAAATTTAGATCCTTCTTTAGCTCCCTGTTCATTACTTTTAATACAGCACTCCCATTCTAATACAGCCCATCCATCAAATCCATATTGAGTAAGCTTCGAGAAAATTGATTTGAAATCAATTTGACCATCACCTAATGACCTAAATCTACCAGGTCTTTCAACCCAGTCAGCATAACCACCATACACTCCTGCTTTTCCAGATGGATTGAATTCAGCATCTTTTACATGAAACATTTTAATATAATCATGATAGATATCTATGTGACTCAAATAATCCATTTGTTGTAAAATATAATGACTTGGATCATATAACATTTTTACTCTATTATGATTCTTAGTCTGTTCTAAAAATCTTTCAAATGTTAATCCATCATGTAAATCTTCTCCAGGATGTATTTCATAACATAGATCTACCCCATTTTTATCAAATTCATTTAATATTGGAATCCATCTTTTTGCTAATTCTTTAAATCCCGTTTCTACCAATCCATTTGGTCTTTGAGGCCATGGATAAACATATGGCCAAACAAATGCTCCGGAAAATGTTACATGAGCATTTAAATCTAAATTCTTACTTGCTTTTGCAGCTAAATTCAGTTGGTTAATTGCCCATTCTGTTCTTTTTTTTGGATTTTTTCTATATTGTTCTGGAGCAAACCCATCAAACATTTCATCATAAGCTGGATTTACAGCAATAAGTTGTCCTTGTAAATGTGTACTCAATTCAGTAATTTGAACACCGTAAGATTCAATTTCAGATTTATATTCGTTAGCAAATACTGAATCGTTAGCAACTTTCTCTAAGTTAATACATCTTGGGTCCCATGTTGGTATTTGAACTCCTTTATATCCAAGCTTTGAAGCCCACTTGCAAATTTCTTTCATTGAATTAAATGGAGGGTTATCATCCATAAACTGGGCAAGAAATATTGCAGGTCCTTTAATAGTATTCATAATTTAAATATTAATCCAATTAGATGATTTAGATGATTCGATTACAGCGTCAATAAATTTCATACCTCTAAGACCCTCTTCTACAGTTGGATAATCATATTTAGGATCATTTTTTTTTGAATTATTATAATTATTTACAGCATAAGAAAAGTTTCTATAAATATTTGCAAATGCCTCAATAAATCCTTCTGGATGGCCTGATGGTGTCCTGCAATTTGCTAAAGCAAATTCAGATAAATATGAATTATCTACACCAGCCCTATATACTTGTGTAGGTTGACCGTCTA
>JAYNOQ010000052.1:0-7500 GCA_038113315.1 Flammeovirgaceae bacterium
GCTTATCAGACTAAAGATATTATTGATGTTATGGAGAAAGATTCTGGTATAAAATTGAAATCTCTTAAAGTCGATGGTGGTGCATGTATGAATAACTACCTGATGCAATTTCAGTCAGACCTATTGAACAGTGAAGTATTAAGGCCTGAAATAATTGAAACTACTGCAATGGGTGCTGGTTACCTTGCTGGTCTTCAAAGTAATATATGGGATAAAGATCAGATAATAAAAAATCAGAAAATAGATAGATCATTTAATTCAACAATTAACCATAGTGAAAGAGAAAAAATGTATAGTGGTTGGAAGAAAGCAGTTAACAGAACCTTCAATTGGATAGAAAAATAAATTTTTTAGATACTTCTTTAAGATCAAATTATAAAAAACATATTACTAACAAAAATTTTGATGTTTTGATAATTGGTGGGGGTATTACTGGTGCTGGAATTTGTTTAGATGCTGCTTCTAGAGGTTTGAGTGTCTGTCTCATCGAAATGAATGATTTTGCCTCTGGAACTAGTAGTAAATCAACTAAATTAATTCATGGGGGATTAAGATATCTAGAGCAATTTAAGTTTAGATTAGTACATGAAACTGGTAGCGAGAGAGCAATACTCCATAATCTAGCCCCTCATATTGTTAAGTCTGAGAAAATGTTACTTCCAATTGTTAAAAATGGTAAGTTAAATAAATTTTCTACTAGAGCTGCCCTTTTAGTTTATGACTACTTAGCAAATGTAAAGGGAAATGATAGAAATAAAGTCTTAAACAAAAAACAGATATTAAATAAAGAGCCATTATTAAAAAACAAAAACCTTTTAGGAGGTGCAATATATTCTGAATATAGAACCGATGATAGTAGACTAACAATTGACTTGATTAAAAAATCTATAGATTATGGTGCTTGTCCAATTAATTATATCAAAGGCGAGGAGTTTACATATTCTAGAAAAGGATCAGTAAATGGAATAAAATGCAAGGATCAATTATCTGATAATTTGATTAATATAAATTCTAAAGTTATAATTAACGCATCAGGCTCATGGACAGATGAAGTTTTAAAGAGTAGAAGTAAAAAATTAGTTTTATCTAAAGGAATTCATATAGTTGTTCCAAGAAAAAAATTTAATATAAATCAGTCTCTGTATTTTGATGCAATTGATTCTAGAATGATTTTTGCAATTCCAAGAGATGATACAGTTTATATTGGTACAACAGACACAAAGTTCGAGCACGGGAAGGATAAATTACATGTTTTAGAGAATGAGGTAGAATATCTTATCGAATCTGTTGAAAATACATTTTCTATTTCAATGGATAAAAAAGATATTATTTCGTCATGGGTTGGTTTAAGACCTCTAGTTAAAGATGGAAATAAAAAAGTTACAGAAATTTCAAGAAAGGACGAGATATTTATTTCGAAGAAAGGACTTATAACAATAGCTGGAGGTAAACTAACTGGATATAGGAAAATGGCTCAAAGAGCAGTAGATTTTGCAATTAGATCTTTAAAAATCAGAAAAATTAAGTCTAAAACTAAGTCAATAAATTTATTTACTTATGATGAAGAATTTTGTAGAAAAAAATTTAATGATAATGGTATATCTGATAAAAAATTTAGAAGACTTTACAATATATATGGAGATGGATGTTTAAAAATATTAGAAATATCTAAACAAGAAAAAATATCTGATAATTTTATTATTGCTGAATATCTTTATGTTAGAAGAAATGAAATGTGTCATACTTTATTAGATTTTTTTAGTCAAAGAAACTCAGGCGTATATTTTGAAATTGATCAAATTAAAAGATATGTGAAGATCCTAGAAAATTATATTAGGAAAAATAACTCTGTTTCAAAAGATAAATGGGAAAAAGAAAAGCTATCCCTACAACAATATATGTCTAAATTAACAACTTTTATCTGATTAACCCTTTGACACTATTTATGGTGTAGTTGATATCTATTTCATCCTTAATTCCATATGCTTTTGCCTGAATGGTTCCTACAAATTTTAGGCTAACATCATCTCCTCCAAGAATTATAGCTAATCCTTTTTTATTTAAAAATTCTTCTAAGTTTTTGAGATTTACCTCACCAGTAATATTAACGGTTGTTTGAGAAGATTCAGAAAGTTCTCTCGGCTCATTTTCGTTTATATCAACCAAGATTATATCTTCAGCAAAAATATCAACATCTATATACTCAATTGTTATTTTGACTTTATTTGGATTATCTAATATTATTTCTGCAGATATATTTATCTGATTATCGGTTGAACTATTAATTTTTACATTTTGAACTTCAACAAAATTTACAGGTTCAATCGGTTTACATCCTATTAAAAACAAAAAAATTATAACTAAGTAATTTTGTATCATGTAAAGTAAAATTTATAGATTTACTGAGGATAAAGATATATCAAATGACAGAACTTTTATCAGAAGCTATTGGAACTTTTGTTTTAATTTTATTTGGTTGTGGACTTAATGCTGGTCTATCACTAAACAAAAGTTATTCAAACAAAAAAGGAAATAGTTGGTCTGTTGGAACTCTAGGATGGGGCTTGGCTGTTACTTTAGGAGTATATGCAGGTAAGTATAGTGGAGCTCATATCAATCCAGCAGTTACTATTGGATTATTATCATCTGGAGAAATTGAACTTTTTACAGCATTAGAATATATAATAGGTCAATGCTTAGGTGCATTTACTGCATGTGTTTTGGTGTATATTCATTATTTACCTCATTGGTCAAAGACTGATGATGAAAAAGTGAAGCTTGGAGTTTTTGCAACCTCTCCATCAGTATCATCAAAATGGTCAAATTTAAATAGTGAGCTAATTGGTACTTTTATCTTACTTTTCGGATTAAAATTTATTGGAATAAATGATTTTGCTCAAGGTCTTAACCCGATTGTTGTTGGTGCCTTAGTTTGTGCAATTGGCATATCCTTAGGAGGAACAACAGGTTATGCAATTAATCCAGTTAGAGATTTTATTCCTAGGTTATCACACTCAATATTGCCTATAAAAGGAAAAGGAAATTCAAATTTTTCATACTCATGGGTTCCTATTATAGGCCCTGTAGTTGGTGGAGTTTTAGGAGTTAATCTCTATGAGTTTCTTTTTGAAAATACAATTAATATTTATCTATATATTTCATTAGCAATTTTCTTTTTAGTAACGTCCCTATCATTAATTGAAAATAAAAATTAAACTTTTTTTACTTTTTGCTTTAATCTTATCTTGTAATATCGATGAAGGTTTTGATTTACAGGGTCATAGAGGATATAGGGGGTTGTATCCAGAAAATTCAATTGAGGGATTTTTAAAGTCAATAGAAGTTGGTGTAAATACATTAGAAATAGATGTAGTAATAAGTCATGATAAACAAGTAGTTATTTCTCACGAGCCTTGGATATCCTCTCACATATGTATTGATAGTGCGGGAAATAAAATCAATAACGATAAAGAGAAATTTAATATGTATAAAATGAATTATGTTACTATAAGAAAGTTTGATTGTGGCATAATTGGGAATAAACAATTTCCAGAGCAAAATAAAATATCAACCTTTAAGCCTACTCTTATAAATACAATAAATATTGTTGAGGATTATGTAGAGAATAACTTGATAGATTTGCCAAACTATAATATTGAAATAAAATCAAATCCAAATACTGATTTCCTTTTTCATCCTGGTGTTAAGGAATTTTCTGATTTAGTTATTTCAGTAGTTGATTCACTTAATATAACTGATAGAGTAACTATTCAAAGTTTTGATTTTAGAATTTTAAAATATATTCGTAAAGAACACCCTCATATTCCATTATCAGTTCTTGTTTCTGAAAACTATAATCCAGATGAAAACATTATTGAATTAGGTTTTTTACCTGAAGTGTATTCTCCTTATTATAAGAATTTAAATAAGAATGACGTAAAATTTCTTAGAGATAAAAAAATCAAAATAATACCTTGGACTGTAAATTCTTATTCCGATATTGCAAAAATTTTAGATTTAAGAGTTGATGGGATTATTTCAGATTATCCCGATAGAGTATTAAAAATTATAAATTGATATGAAAAAGTATGATGTTTTTGGAATTGGAAATGCATTAGTTGATTGCGTTATACTGGTTACTGAAAAATTTTTAGAGGAGAATAATATAGAGAAAGGTGTAATGACCCTTGTAGATGATGAAAAACAAAAGTCTATAATTGAAAAAATTAAAAATTCAGATCCATTTATTCAGTCAGGTGGTTCAGTTACCAATTCAGTTTACACACTTTCTCAACTTGGAGGCTCAGGTTATCAATCATTTTTGATATCAGATGATGAACATGGTAAATTATTTTTAGAGGATCTAAATAAAAGTGGTATAAATATTTCTAATGAAAGCTACTATCTTGGTGAAGGCATGACTGGTTCATGTTTAGTTCTTACTACTCCTGATGCTGAAAGAACAATGAATACTTGTTTAGCTGTTTCATCTAAATATTCTATTGAAAACATAAATTTTGATGACCTAGCAATTTCTAAGTATTTATATATTGAAGGTTATTTAGTTACTTCTGAGCTTGCAATTGATGCTATAAAAAAATCAATTGCTTTCTGCAAAAAAAATGATGTCAAAATATCACTAACATTTTCTGATCTAAGTATGGTAAAGTATTTTAAAGATAAATTTGATGAGATACTGACTGAAAAAATAGACTTATTATTTTGTAATAAAGAAGAAGCTTTGACTTTTACTGGAGAAGATGATTTTGATAAGTGCTGTTCTATACTTTTAAAATTATCCGATACAATAGTTATCACTAATGGAAAAGAGGGATCTTCAATTATCACTAACTCACAAAAAATTAAAATTAAACCTCATCCAGTTCAAGCTATTGATACTGTTGGGGCTGGTGATACTTTTGCTGGTGCATTTTTATATGGTATAAATAATGGACTTGATTTTGAGAATGCAGGAAATCTTGCATCTAAATTATCTTCTCAAGTTGTAACAAAATTAGGTCCAAGATTAGACAAGGAAGTTATTGAAAGCATTAAACTATCAAACGAATAAATTTAAGATTAAAAGTATTTATCTTTGCTTCATTAAATAAATAATAAATTGTTATGAAAAGAACATTTCAACCTTCAAAAAGAAAGAGATCAAATAAACACGGTTTTAGAAAAAGAATGGAATCTGCTAACGGACGAGATGTAATCGCAAGAAGAAGAGCTAAGGGAAGAAAAAAATTAACTGTTTCAGACGAAAAAAAGCATAAAAAATAAGATTTTCTAATACTTTAATATGAATCAAAAGTCCAATAAAGGACAATTCTCTTTCTCAAAAGATCAGAGAATAACAAATAAAAAAGTAATTCAAAAATTATTTGAATCTGGGAAAAAAATAAGCTTATCCCCCTTTATCGTTAAATACTTTTATGATAAAGAAGAAGTTAAAAATAAAGTCTTAATTTCAGTATCTAAATCTAAAATTAAATCATCAGTTAAGAGAAATCTTTTAAAGAGAAGAATTAAAGAATCGTATAGACTAAATAAAAATATAATTAATAGAATGGGATATTCTTTTGCGTTTGTTTATTCGTCTACAAAAATTTTGAAATATGATGAATTAAATAAAAATCTGATTGATCTCTTGAATAAAATTAATCAAGATGAAGAAAGTTAATATTTTATGTATCGATACAACATCTGAGTTTTGTTCTGTTTCTCTTTTTGAAAATCAAACTTTAATTGAAAATAATAACTCAAAAATTGAAAGGTCTCATTCTAAGCTTCTTATTAATCTTGTTGATGATATTCTAATTAATAATAATCTTAAGATTAATGAGCTAGCTGCATTTTCAATTTCAAAGGGGCCAGGATCTTATACTGGTTTAAGAATTGGTCTTTCTTCAATAAAGGGATTTTGTTATGCTTTAGGTAAACCCCTAATATCTATTAATACATTAAAGGTTTTAGCAAAATCTGCTTTGGAACATATTAATGATAAAGATTCTATTCTTTGTCCAATGATTGATGCAAGAAGGATGGAGGTTTATACTAAATGTTATAACTATAATTTAAATGAAATAACTACCGATAAGGCAATAATTTTAGAAAAAGATAGCTTTGATAAACTAAAAGATAAAAGCGTTTATTTTTTTGGAGATGGCGCTCAAAAATTTATTGATATTGTAAATAGGGAAAATTTTATATTTTTAGATAATATAAATCCAGACTCTAAATTTATGGGAGAATTAAGTTATGATAAATTTGTAATTAATCAGTTTGAGGATCTATCAAGCTTTGAACCAAATTATATAAAAGATTTTTATTTAATTAAAAAGAAAGGAAAATGGGAGAGATCGTAAATAGAGTTAAAAATAGTTCTTTAATTACTATAGATGTTAGTGATTTTTATGATGGTCGTGAAAGAATTAATTTAGAAATCTCTGATTTTTTAGATAATGGGATTCTTATTGAAAAGCATTTTAGGGAAAAGCTCAAAGATTATGATTGGTCTAAATTCAATAATAAATATGTTCATGTGTCATCTGATGATGAACTAATTATACCAAGCTGGGCATTCATATTAACTTCATATTATTTATCAAGTTGTTGTTTAGATCATGTTTATGGTGATCTTAAAAATTTAGATGAAAAACTATATCTTCAAAAAATTGATAGTATTGATTTCTCGATGTATAAAAACAAAAAAGTTATAGTAAAGGGGTGTTCCGATATTCCTAATTTTGAATTTGTTTATTTCGAATTGACTAAAAGACTTACTCCACTAGTTTTTAGTCTTATGTATGGCGAGCCATGCAGTACTGTTCCTATATTTAAGAATAAAAAGTAGGTAAAGAAAAATATATACTGAAAATAACCATAAAAATAGTGTTTTTAACTATTTAAAGGACGTCTTTAGTCTTTAGTAAAAAGTAGGATAAATATATTTTTATTTCTTGGTGGTTTTATAAATTATATCTAATTTTGCTGGCGCTTCGTTAGAAGCCTTTTTATTTAGGGAGATATCCCTCATTTCAGAATCGTCTGAAAACGTTCTTTGAACTATTGTAATGACAACATACCACTTGAAAGAACTTTTGTTTTTTCCAGAACAGCCAGTTTTAAACACATTTAAGATTATATTACTATGGAGAGTTTGATCCTGGCTCAGGAAGAACGCTAGCGGCAGGCCTTATACATGCAAGTCGAGGGGCAGCATTTACTTCGGTAAATGGCGACCGGCGCACGGGTGAGTAACGCGTATGCAACCTACCTTTAACTGGGGCATAGCTCGAGGAAACTCGAATTAATTCCCCATAGTACACTATAATATCTCATGATATAAATGTTAAAGATTTATCGGTTAAAGATGGGCATGCGTCTGATTAGTTTGTTGGTAAGGTAACGGCTTACCAAGACTACGATCAGTAGGGGGTCTGAGAGGATGATCCCCCACACTGGTACTGAGACACGGACCAGACATCTACGGATGGC
>JAYNOQ010000052.1:10000-11116 GCA_038113315.1 Flammeovirgaceae bacterium
AAACTAGGAGATAGCTCGTACTCCCCGAAATGCTTTTAGGAGCAGCGTGAATTAATAGTCTAGCAGAGGTAGAGCTACCGATTGGACTAGGGGGAGTCAAATCCTACCAAATCCAGACGAACTCCGAATGCTAGTTAATTAATCCTGCAGTGAGGGCTCGGGTGCTAAGGTCCGAGTCCGAGAGGGAAAGAACCCAGACCTACTGCTAAGGTCCCAAAATCTATGCTAAGTTGAACTAAGGGGGTCCAGTTGCTTAGACAGCCAGGATGTTGGCTTGGAAGCAGCCATTCATTTAAAGAGTGCGTAACAGCTCACTGGTCGAGCGATAGAGCATCAATGATAATCGGGCATAAAGTATAGTACCGAAGCTAGGAACTCTACGGAGTGGTAGGGGAGCATTCTATCTGCATCGAAGAAAAATCGTAAGGTTTTTTGGAGCGTATAGAATAGAAAATGTAGGCATAAGTAACGATAATGCAGGTGAGAAACCTGCACACCGAAAGACTAAGGTTTCCTGAACAACGCTAATCGGTTCAGGGTTAGTCGGGACCTAAGGCGAACCCGAATGGGGTAGTCGATGGACAATCGGTTAATATTCCGATACTACCTTTATCAGTGATGGAGTGACGAAGTAGTGAAAGATCCGCGTACTGACGGAATAGTACGTTGAAGCGAGTAGGTATAAGTTTTGTTGGCAAATCCGCAAGACTTGCTGAACGTGATAGTACCACAAACCTTCGGGCGAGTGGATAGTGATCCTAATCAGACTTCCAAGAAAAACTTCTAAGCTTATGATATAGGTACCCGTACCGTAAACCGACACAGGTAGTCGAGGAGAGAATCCTAAGGTGCTCGAGTGATTCATGGCCAAGGAACTAGGCAAAATAGTCCTGTAACTTCGGGAGAAAGGACGCCTCCCTCTTCGGAGGAGGCCGCAGTGAATAGGCCCAGGCGACTGTTTATCAAAAACACATGGCATTGCAAATTCGAAAGAAAAAGTATAATGCCTGACACCTGCCCGGTGCTGGAAGGTTAAGGAGAGATGTTAGAAACTTGTTTCAAAGCATTGAACTGAAGCCCCAGTAAACGGCGGCCGTAACTATAACGGTCCTAAGG
>JAYNOQ010000053.1:0-11005 GCA_038113315.1 Flammeovirgaceae bacterium
ATCTATAATTCCAGTGCATTCGTGTCTAACTGTAGATAAGATGCAAGAATTTTATATTGATGATAATAAGTTTAGAATTATGGCTTAATCAAGCCCGTGAGTTAGTCTTTTAAGAGGTTTTCTTATTAGGATAACTAATAGACCAAAAAGAGAACAGAAAACAAAAATCCCTGTAAAAATTTCAAATTCACCTGCAGTTTGTGCCCATTTTCCTAGAGATGCAGCTAACTTATTTCCAAATCCAGTACAAGCAAAGTATATCCCCATCATTATAGATGCGTATTTTACTGGAGCTAATTTCGTGATAAGTGCCATAGCAGTAGGTGACGTACATAATTCACCTAATGTATGTAACAAATAAGCTAGTACTAAATAGTACATAGCACTTGATCCTTTTTCTTCAAATTCTAAAGCAGCCATACTCATGAATAAAAATCCAATTGCCATAATAATTACCCCAATTGCCATCTGAAATAATAAGGATGATTCTCTTCCTAATGAACTCCACCAAGACCAAAACTTTCCTACAGCAACAGCAAATAATACTATGAATCCTGCATTAAGAGATTGAAACCATGTGGCAGGAACTTCAAAACTAATACTTTCAATAACTCTATTTGTTTTTTCAAATGCATAAATATTCATAAGTCCACCAGCTTGCTCAAATGCTCCCCAGAAAACAACTACAATTAGGAATGATAATAAAAGAACTTTCACTCTATCTTTTTCAATATCTGTAAGAGGTTTGTTCATTTTTTCAATATCAGGATTATCTTGTTGTCCTATATAGTCTCCAACACCTACTAAATATTTTTGTCCCCACATAAAAACTAACTGGCCAAGGAGCATGCCTATACCTGCTAAACCAAATCCGTAATGCCAACCGTATACTTCACCAATTCCACCAATAATTATGGCTGATAGAAAGGCACCAATATTGATACCCATGTAAAAGATTTTGAACCCTATGTCTCTTCTATCATCTTCATTTTTATAGAGTCCTCCTACCATGGTTGATATGTTTGGCTTTAAACCACCAACACCTAAAATGATAAAACCAAGACCAACATAAAATGCTGTAAGACTATCAATTGCTAATATACTATGACCTAATACAAGCAGAGCTCCACCTAGCATAACAGTTTTTTTCTGTCCAAGAACTTTATCAGCAAGCCATCCTCCTGGTATTCCGGCTACATAAACCAACATAGTGTACCAGCCATAAAGCACTAGAGCCTCTGATTCTGTCCAACCGTATCCAGGATTTTCTGAGGTAGTTTCTGATATTAAAAATAGCACTAGTAATGCTCTCATCCCATAATAGGAAAATCTTTCCCATAGCTCAGTGAAGAATAGAACATAAAGTCCGTATGGGTGACCGAATAGAGTTTTATCTGTATTATTCATTTTTTGAGGTTTAATTTATAAAAAAAAAACTATGAAACTTAATATTCTAAATTTTAAATTTTAAATTTCAAGATCAAATGGAATACTTTAATGATTTTCTTTCTAGGGTTATAAATTTACTTTCAGAGTTTCTATTCATTTTTAACAGGACTCTTTTTAAAATAGGAGACTCAGAGGTTAGTATAGGAACAATTGTTATTTTCTTTGCCAGTTTTTATTTACTAGTAATTGTTTCGAAAAATGTAAGATTACTTCTGTTAAATAAAATTTTAGTTCGATCAAAACTTAAGAAGTCATTCAGAGAATCGATTGCTAATGGTGTAAGAATCACCATGATGTTAATTGGTACGATAATAATTATCCAGGCAGTTGGAATAGATTTAAGTGCACTTAGCCTTTTAGCTGGTGCTTTAGGTGTTGGTATTGGTTTTGGGTTTCAAAAGGTTACGGATAACCTTATCAGTGGACTTACAATTCTTGTTGAGGAGCCGATAAAGGTTGGAGATAGAGTAGAAGTGGGAGATGTAAGTGGTGATATTGTTAATATATCGTTAAGATCTACAACTATTGTAACTAATGATAATATTTCAATTATAGTTCCTAACTCAGAATTTGTATCAAGTCAGGTTATAAACTGGAGTCATAATAACAGAATAGTAAGATTTAGATTGCCAATAGGTGTAAGTTACAATGAGGATCCAGAGATAGTAAAAAAGCTATTATTAGAAGTTGCTGATGAAAATCCTAACGTTCAAAAAGAACCAAAACCTAAAGTGTTTTTTGATAATTTTGGAGATAGTTCACTAGACTTTAGACTCGGTATATGGACATCAACTTATACCGATAAGCCTGAGTTTCTTAAAAGCGAAATTTATTTTGCAATCTTTAAAAAATTTAAAGAAAATAATATTCAAATTCCTTATCCACAAAGAGATGTACATATCAAAACACAGGTGAAGTGAAACTAATTTTATCCTTACTATTAATTAATTTAACTTTTGATATGAATAAACAGGAAAAAAATTATTTCTACGAAATCAAAAAATTTGAAGATAATTACTCTAATAAAGCAGTAGTGTCTAGATTTTTACATAGTGTAGGTTTTAGGTATTATTGGGCGACTGAAGGATTAAATGAAAATGACTTATTCTATAAGCCATCAGAAACTGGAATTAATTCTAGAGAATCATTAGAACATATTTATGGTTTGTCAATAATGATACGAAATGGATTTCATAACGAACCAATAAAAAGATCTAGGTCCTATCCTGACTTATCTTATTTAGATCTTAGGGAAAAAACACTACTGAATATTAAATCGTCAATAGATCTATTGGAAGAATATGATGAATCTGACTTTGAAAATAATAAAGTGATTTTTGGAGATCTTAAATTTGATCTCTATAATCTTTTTCATGGTCCAATCTCAGACTCATTATATCATATAGGACAAATAGTTGTATTTAGAAGAGCTTCTGGGAATCCGATTCATAAGGGTGTTAATCATTTTATGGGAATTAAAATGGATTAGTTTTGAAAAAGAAGTACCTAGTAAAATATTCATTTGAGTTTGTTGTAATTGTAATTGGTATATCTGTTTCCTTCTGGTTAAATGAGATATCAATAGATAATCAAAATGAGGTAGAGAGGATAAAAGTGCTAAATAGTCTCAAAATGGAGATAAAAGAGATAAGGGATTATACATTTGAACGAGAAAAAACTTGGATGACAGATATAAGACTTCTCAATCAGTTACTTTTTCCTAGAAATGGTATTGTAGATACTGATTCTATTCTAAAAATCACAACTGCTAAATCAAGGATAGAAACATTTTTAGTTATTTATAGAGTATTTGATCCTCCTATGAATAGATACTATTCTATAATAAACTCTGGAGACCTAAAGTTTGTGAAATCTAATAAAATAAAAGAAATATTAAGTCGGTTACATAACACATCATTTTCATATGTTGAAACAACCGTAGAATATGAAAAGCAACTAAAACAAAGTTTTCTCCCATTTCTATCACAAAATCATCCTGAAATAATTTTAGCACGAGATGATACATCAGTCTCTATGAAAAAATATGTGGAAATTATTAGTAGATCTATTAAAAGCGATAAAAAGCTTAAAGCAAATTTTATAATGGTAAAAAGGTATCTTGACTATAAGTTAAGTTTCTTAAGGCTATATAACATGAGTTTAGACGACTTAGAAAGAGAAATTAACTTAGTAATGGATTAATTATAATACACCTTGACTTTGAGAATCAATATTTACTTCTCCTGAATTTTGCATAAGTTGACTCATAAGTGATGCATAATCAAAGAAGTCTTGCTCTCGAGAAACCCTACCGTTTTCAATTTTAACTAGTGTTGTGCCTGATAAATTTAATTTATTACCAGATGCAGGTAAACCAAAAAAATCCCCAGTGTGCGTGCCTTTAAAATTAAAATATTTTACAATTTTATCGCCTTGACCAAATGCATCAACTATTGTAAATTCTACATCAGAAAATCCAATAAAAAAATTCATGTAATGGTTTTTTACAGCTTCTATACCAACAAGATCACCTTCTGGTGTTACAACTGTGACATCTTCTGTAAAATATTTCTCATTTACTATAGATGTATCACCCTTAAAAAATTCACCCCAAACATATCTATACATCTCTAAATCTTTTTCTAGCTGAGCTTGAGCATCTATCACTTCTTTCTGTTCTTTTGTAGGACCACCACCACAGTTAAGTAATGATA
This sequence comes from Flammeovirgaceae bacterium, assembly GCA_038113315.1. GTDB lineage: Bacteria > Bacteroidota > Bacteroidia > Cytophagales > MED-G16 > MED-G16. Next base: position 4,164 of record JAYNOQ010000053.1, read on the forward strand.
AAATTAAAATTGATGATAATAAATAGTTTAAAGATTTTAACATAATGTTAGATATTAAAGTTGTTAATAGAAATATTTATACTAAAATAGAAAAAAGAATTTTAAACTGTCATTTGTGAATATTTTATTTTTTTAAGTTTTTATATTTAGATAATGAAAAATGATTTTCAGCAATATCTGGATTTTCATAGAGAAAAGGGTGGTACAGGTAAAATTTATAAATTCAAGTTTTTAGAATATAAAGAAGGGTTTTTAAAACTTGAGGGGGAGTTTCCTAGTGAAACTTTGAACCCAAATGGAACAGTTCAAGGGGGACAAATGAATTCAATGCTTGATGATATTACAAGTCTTCTATTGATTTATGAAGATAATGGGAAAATTTATCCAAACTCTACAAACCTACATAGTCTACATCATAGACCCTTATTTAAAGGATCTGTAATAGCTACTGCAACTGTGATAAAGAAAGGGAGAAATATTGCTACTATCAAAGGAGAAATATTTAATGGTGAGGGAAAACTTGCTGCAACGTTACTTCATACAGCTGTAATAATGAAAAGTGATTTTGAATTAAATAAATAATTAAAGTAAACCATAGATTAAGTTCAAATAAAAAACCCTCACAGTCACAGACTTAGAGGGTTTTTTTGTGGGCCCACCAGGGCTTGAACCTGGGACCTACCGGTTATGAGCCGGGCGCTCTAACCAACTGAGCTATGGGCCCCGTTAAATTTCAAGTTTAACCTATCCATTTAAAAGTTGACAAAAATAATTAGATTTAATTAATCATTAATATTTACCCTAAACTATTTGAAAAAAAATCTGATGAATAATAATATAAAAGTGTTGTTGTTTGATTTGGGTGGAGTAGTTATTGATATTGATCCCAAGAAAACTATACTTGAATTAAAAAAAATATCCTCTAACACAGATACTGAATTTAAAGAATTGGATTATAGGTTTGAAACCTTTAACTCTGATTTATCTAAGCTTTTTAATGCCTACGAAAAAGGAGAAATTTCTGACCAATTTTTTAGGGATGGATTGAGAAGTGCTGGTAAATTTTATTTTGATGATGAAAAGATTGATAAAATATGGAATCTAGTAATTGTTAAAATTCATTCAGATATTCTTGAACTTATTCTTCAACTAAAAAGAAAATATTCGATAATGATTTTAAGTAATACAAACTCAATTCATAAAAATTATTTTGACAAATTATGTATTGATTTACATGGAAAGACATTTGAGAAGTTATTTGACAAAGTCTTTTATTCATTTGAACTTAAATGTAGAAAACCTGATAAAGATATTTATGATAAAGTAGTAGAGGCATCTAAATATTTGCCAAGTGAAATTTTATTTTTTGATGATATAAGAGAAAATTTAGTAGAATGTAAGAAAATGGGGATGAGTACTTTTCATGTAAAGAGTAATCTTGAATTAAAGTCTTTTCTATCTAATTTAATTCTTAATTAATTTATGTCTTTCAATTCTGTTATTATCCTCAACTTGAATTAGATATAATCCCTTTTTTAATTCTTGTAAATTTAATCTATCAGTATTCGCTGCTCTCTTTACTATTTTACCATCTAAACTATAAACAAGTAAAAAATCAACTTTTTCAGATAAATTGAGGATTCCTTTACTTGGATTTGGAAATATTGAAATTGATTTTTTTAGTTTTTTATTTTCAACTTCAGTTAATATATAGTCTGATTTCCAAAAAACAGGTCTAATCATTAAACTTCCACTTATCACATCATTTTGAAACCAATTATTATCTACTTTATAATAAATTTTATCTGACGTGTTTGTGTTTTTATCTAATCCTACTGGTAAAAAGCTATTTTCAAATTGTCTGAATCCTATATAAAATGTATCCTTGACTATAATTGGTTTATCTAATTCTATTAAATTTAAGTCATCATTAAAATTGACAGGTGATATTTGAGATACAATTTTAGTATTTTCATTATATAAATCTTTATATACTACTAGTTCAATATCGCTGCTATAGGATGAATATAAATTTTTAGGGAAGTATATCTCAATATGAGTTAGTGTATCTTCTGTAAAAGTAATATGCTCTAGAACTAGTTCTGAATTCTTTTGATTAAGACCTGCTGCAAACTCAGCGGTGCCGTCATCATAAGAATATGAGTTATTAAAAGAAGCAGAAAACCTCATGGTATCATTTAGCCTTAGGTTTTGATTTACATATGAAGAATCTCCTGTCTCGATATAAAATAAAACCTCAATCGATGAGCTATCATTATTTGATAGAAAATTTGATAGTTGAATAGGTTTTGTATTTAAAACTCTTTTTTCATATCCAGCTAGTATTGGACTTAATGGTTCATTATCATATATTATATATTCCGTATTTTCATTATTATAATAATTTTTGAGGGTAAAATTGATAGGTTGGATATCCTTATCAAGATTATTTATTTTAATAGATATAGAGTCTGTAAATGAATTAGAACTTAGAATATGGCTAAAAGGAATTGATATATGATCTTTAAATAATTTATTAGCTTTAAATGATAGAGTTCTATCTAAAATGGTTGAATCGTTTTTAAATCTATTTTCATCTAGATAAACGTAATCAACTAACCAGCTATCAAATGGGCCCTCTGAATTTCCTTTATTATAAATTTTAAACATAAAATTTTGATGAAGAAAATCTTTTTGAACTAGAATGTTATTAAAAGTAAACTGATTCTTATAATTCAGTAATCCACCATTTGCAACCCAAACTGTTATCCATTCATTATTAATATTTAGAAAATCTATTTTTAAAGAGTCTTCATAATCAGGAAATTCTCCGTTAGTGTTAAAATTCCAAAAAAAACTTAAATAAATACTATCTCCTAAAACCCTTGACTCTAGATTAATTTTATCAGATACTAGCATATCACACACTCCATACCCGTTCTCATTGTTATATGGTGAACCATCATTATTTAGTCCGTCAAATTCAATAACATTTACGCTGGGTGCGTCTACATTGAAATAATCTCTAACTGAAATATTTTCTCCTTCACTCCAAAATAAATTATTTAAATTGTTTGATGATGAAAAGTCATCCCATAATGGTAACTCTATCTTTTCCAGAGAATGGTTTGAGAAATTTAATTTTGATATTTTAAATGATTCTAGCTTTTGACCATGGGATGGAATAAGTCCCATAAATAAAGTAATAGTAATGAAAAATTTAATTGATTTCATCTTCTGGTTTAGAAACAATCCATAAATTTATCCTTCTGCCAATCCTAACCCTTGTAGATTTTGAAGGTGACTGTTTAAAAACTTTACCTGAATCAACATATGATTTTTCATATATTTCATTACCTTCTTCATCTATGGTTTTATTAAAATAAAAACCACTATCTTGATATATAATGTTTCCTAACCTTAATCCAGAGCCTATTATTGTAAACCTTGCTTCTTCTAAATCAAGATTTAATAAGTCTGGCGCATCGAATACTTGATTTCCCAATCCATTTCCTACTTCCATGTCTATAACTGATCCCTTAAGAATTAAATCATTTTCACTAATTGAATCTCCATCAATAAAAATTTTCAATACTGCATTTCTTGCCATATCTGGAACATAAGTTATGTCACCGAGTTTTAGATCATAACTCCTCAATATTAGCTGGGCATTTTTAACAGATCCATTTATAATTTTTGGCATTTTAATTTTTGGTGGAATTGAAGAGTTAAGAGTCAGGTAAATCTTTCTATTCTCTTTTACTTTTTCATTTTCCGATGGATTTTGTTGAAGTATAGTAAATGGTGGGTATTCAGAGGAATATGAGGAATCTTCTAAAATTTCGTACCTAAGATCTCTATCAGACAGAAATTCGTCAATTTCATTTAATTCCATACCAACTAAATTAGGTACAGTTATTGTATCTCCGTGATTTGTTTTAATCGGAAAATAAATATAAAATATGAAGAAAATAATTGATGAAACTCCACCAATCATTATCATTAAGTTTTTTATTACATATTTAAATTCACTCATATTTATCAATTACACTCCTAAATAAATCTAATAGAGAGATATTTGCAGCTTTAGCCTGTTGAGGAAGAATACTTTCTTCTGTTAGCCCCGGGTTAGTATTAATTTCTAAAAAGTAAAATATTTTATCTCTTAAAATAAAATCACACCTGGAAAATCCTTTTAAATTTAATTTTTTATAAATATTTAATGAAATTTTCCTAACCTCCTCTTCCTCCTCTTTAGTAATATTAGCAGGAGTTATTTCATCAGACTCTCCATTATATTTCGCATCATAATCGAAGAAACTATTATGAGATATAATCTCAGTAGGCGGTAGTGAAATAATGTCATTTTTATATTTCAAGATTCCCACAGATATTTCTCTTCCATTTATTTCCTCTTCAATCAATGCATTTTTATCTTCCTTAAAACAAAAATTAATAGCATTTATTATATTTTTCTCATCATCAACTCTTGAAATACCAAAGCTAGAGCCACCTGCATTAGGTTTAATAAAAAGAGGCAATTTTAATTTTGATAGCATTTCTTTAGTATCATACTGATCATTTTTATTTATCATTATTGATTTAGGAGTTGAGTATCCAATTTTCTTAACCTCTTGTTTACAAATATTTTTATCAAATGTAATTTTTGATTCAAATGAGTTAGATGATGTCTGTTTTATTCCAATTTTTTCTAGATATGACTGAATTTCTCCATTTTCACCAGGAATTCCATGAATAGTATTAAATACTAAATCAATAGTAATTAGTTTATCATTTTTAATAATTTGAAAGGTGTCTTTTTTTATTTCATACTTTTTTAAGTCTTTATCTTCATGATACCACTCATCTTTTTTAATAATAATCTTATAAAGATTTAAATCTTGCTCAATAGATAAAGTTTTGTATACTACCTCACCTGATTTTATTGAAATATTGTATTCTGAGGAATAGCCTCCCATTATGATGGCTATATTTTTTTTCATAAAAGTTTAAAATTAATTTGTTCCGTTAACAGCATAAATGCCATTTATCTCGGGAACCTGTTTCTTGATAGCTTCCTCAACTCCTGCTTTTAATGTCATTGGAGACATTGGACAAGTTTCACAGGAGCCAAGTAATTCTAAATTTACTATATTTTTATTGTCTATTGATATGACTTTTATGTCTCCTCCATCTGCAATTAGATATGGTCTTATCTCTTCTATAGCATTCTCAACTCTATCAATTAAACTTTTTTCACTCATCTTGTAAAATTAATATTATTTAAAATTATTTACTGCAATTTTTCTGGCAATATTATGACATATTTCCTCAAATAATTTTGAAGAATTTTCATCTTTTAAAACTACAGGATAACCACTATCTGAACTCTTTGATATATTCTTATCAATAGGTATATCTCCTAGTAACTCAAGATCAAGCTTTTGAGATAATTCTTTACCTCCATCTTCACCGAATATGAAATGTTTATCGCCATCATTTGAAATAAAGTGAGACATATTTTGGATAATTCCTAAGATAGAAACTTTAGTTTTTTCTTGATTAAACATTGCAATTGCTTTTTCTGCATCAATAGTTGAAACTTTTTGAGGTGTAGTAACTATCACACTTCCTGTAACAGGAAAATTTTGAGATAATGTAATATGAATATCACTAGTTCCTGGCGGTAGGTCAACTATGAGGTAATCTAGCTCTCCCCAATCAACGTCTATTATTAATTGTTTCATAGCCGAGCTGGCCATAGGCCCTCTCCATATAATGGCTTTATCTTTAGGGACTAAGAGCCCCATCGAAACTAATTTAATTCCGTATTGTTCAATAGGAACTATTAAATTTTTACCGTCATCTTTTTTAAAGATAGGTTGTTCGTTTTCGCAATTAAACATTGTGGGTATTGAAGGTCCAAAAATATCTGCATCAATCAGTCCTACCTTTGCTCCCATTTTTGATAAACCCACAGCAATGTTAGATGAAATTGTTGATTTTCCTACACCTCCTTTTCCTGATGTTATAGCAATAATATTTTTAATGTTTTTTACCATACTATTTTTATCAAAGGGAATAACATTTGATGTGAAGTTTATATTATATGATACTTCATTATTAGTTTTTTCTAGTTCTTTGAGACAGTCATTTTTAATTTTTTCTTTAAGTGGACAAGCTGGAGTGGTAAGCTCAATATCAAAAGAGACTGTTTTGTCTTCAATTTTAATATTTTTAATCATATTTAATGAAACGAGATCTTTTTTTATGTCAGGATCTAGAACATTTGATAAACTTTTAAGGACGTCTTCTTTCGTAATCATTTTATAATTTTCAGCAATTTATATTTAATTAAAAAATTAAAAAAATAATAAATTGATCATATTTGTATTCTATGATTGAAGATAAAGTAATTCAAGAAATAAAAGATAGACTTGACATAGTAGAAGTTGTTGGTGATTTTGTCTCTTTAAAGAAGTCAGGCTCAAGCTATAAAGCCTTGAGCCCCTTCACATCAGAAAAAACTCCTTCTTTTTTTGTTTCGCCTTCAAAGCAAATTTTTAAATGCTTCAGTACAGGAAAAGGTGGTGATGCCATTGAATTTCTTAAAGAAGTAGAAAGTATGACTTATATAGAAGCAATCAAGTACCTAGGTGAAAAATATGGAGTAGAGATTAATGAGAGTGAATCTAATTACCCTGTTAATAATGAAAAAGAAAGCTTATTAATAGTTTTGAACAAAACAAAAGACTTTTTTAAAGAAAATTTAATTACAGCAGAAGGAAAAAGTATTGCTATTTCATATTTCGATCATCGAAATATTAGTAAAGAGATGGTTG
>JAYNOQ010000054.1:0-10004 GCA_038113315.1 Flammeovirgaceae bacterium
GGGGATACTATGAGTTTACTGCCAAAGGTGGACAGTACGACAAAGAAGGCTTATCAAAACAAAGTTATATTGGTACAATAAGTGTTACTTTACCAGGAGGAAGAGATACAACTTTCATTGATACAGTTGAATATTTTGTTGCGAGGCCGGTAATCCAAATTCAATCTGCATCTGTTCAGGCACTGTATCTTAACTGCGGTAATGAAATTTCAGTTAATGTACCTGCACTTGGTTCAGAGTATAACCCAACTTTCTCTGCTAGAGGTGGAGATGTTGTTAAGGGTTCAAAAGCTGGCCAAGTAACTATTATCCCTAAATCAAAAAAAGTTGATTTAAATGTAAGTAATGCAGGTAATTTTATTGGATCTCAGTCTTTTGGTGTTAGACAAATTCCAGCACCTGAAATAAAGGCAAGAATTCGAGGTAAAGAAATTGATGCTAAAACAGGAATACCTGTTAGTACACCAAGCTTTAGCTTAGATGCAATTGCTGATGCAAGTTTTGCTGAATTTCTACCAAAAGATGCTAGATTCCAAGTAAGGGAGGCTGAGATAAACCTAGTTAGAGCTGGTAGAGGTGTTTCTAGGCAAAGAGTAAATAGTAAAGATGTTAATCTTAACAAGCTTGCTGGAAAAAGAAAAGGCGACAATATAGTAATTGAAATTAAAAGAGTTGCTAGAGCAAACTTTAGAGGAGAGGTTGAAGAATTTAAAAACTTTGCTCCAAGATACATAACTATACCATTGAAGTAATTTATGAAACAGTTTAATAAGATTTTTGTACTTTTTTTATTATTATCTACTCTCTCTGTAGATAATACTTATTCGCAATCATTCTCTGAGAGAATTGGAGCAGAGTCAGATGGCTATAATCCTCTTTCTTTAAGAAAAGTACATGAATCTTATTTAATGTGGAAGAAAACTTTGTGGAGAAGAGTTGATTTAAAAGAGAAACAAAATAAACCTTTCTTCGCTAGAAATAGAGAAATTTCTAAAATCATAATTGAGGCTGTCGAAAGGGGAGTTTTAATACCTTATAATAGTGATTCCGTAAATGATAGTAATGTCATGTCAAGAGAAGAATTTGTTGAAAACATTCAACAGCTTGACGAAGAAGTTGAGGAAGAAGATGGTTTTGGTTTTGATCTTGATGATCCATTTGCTGGATTTGAAGAAGAAGATCCATTTGCAGAAGAAGCTGAAGAGGTTACCGCTGGTCCAATATTCATTCCTAAGAGGGAGTTTTCAATATTTGAGATTAAAGAAGATTTATATTTTGATAGAATTCACTCGAGAATATATTTTGATATCCAAGCTATAACTATGTATCTTCCTGGAGATAGTTTCTATAATCCTGCAGGTTTTGAAAAGCCAATTGCCTCATTTAGGTTTGTTGACCTTTACAATCTATTTAAATCTATGCCTAAGGATGCGATTTGGTATAATGAAAATAATATAGCTCAACACAAAAATTTGGGAGATGCTTTTCTTCTTAGACTATTTAAAGGGATAATTGTGAAAATCGCCAATGCCGATGATATACGTGTATCTGAGTTATATGCTAGATCAAGAAAAGAAGGTATAATGGCAAGTTTTAAGGTAGAGCAGGATCTGATGGAGTGGGAAGCTAACCTTTGGGAGTATTAATTTCTAGATATCTTAAAAGAGAGTAAGTTCTCTTTTCTCCTATCACTTTAACAAGCTTATCTTTATTAAGCTTTTTGATATTATCAAAAGACTTAAATTTTTTAATAAGTTTTATTCTTGTTTTTTCACCAATACCATCAATTTGTTCAAGCTCAGATTTTAAGAATGTATTACTCCTAAGTTGTTTATGATAATTTATTGCAAATCTGTGAGCTTCATTCCTAATATTTTGTATTAGTTTTAATTGTTCAGATTTTTTTCCTAATAGAATTGGCACAGAATCATTTGGAAAATATATCTCTTCTAATTTTTTTGCTATTCCTATAATATTAATTTTATTGTAAATCTTTAAGTTTTTTAAAACTTGACAAGAAGCACTTAATTGACCTTTTCCACCGTCAATGATTATCAAGTCAGGAAGTTTTTTTTCTTCTTTAATTAATCTACTGTATCTTCTTTCTACAACCTCTCTCATTGATTTAAAGTCATCAGGCTTATCTACTGATCTTATTTTAAATCTTCTATATTCTTTTTTACTAGGATAACCATCTCTAAATAAAACCATCGATGCTACAGTATTGCTGCCTTGAATATTTGAGATGTCAAAACATTCTATGTAAAATGGTACACTTTTTAAATTAAGTTTGTTTTTAAGATCAATCAGAACAGACATTTTTTTTGTTTTTCTCTCTTTCTTTTCATTATATAAGTTTTTCTTATAAAAGAGAACATTCTTTAAGCTCATATCAATTAAGCTTTTTTTATCTCCAGCTCTAGGTACAACCGATATAAGGTTTTTAGGAAGTGAGTTTTTTAAAGAGATATTAGATATAGTATCATTTGAAATACTGCCATATTTAAGTTTTAAATCAATAAGAATTTGTCCAATTTCATTATAATCAAAGCTTAACTTTTTTCTTATCTTAAGGGTTTCTGAGCCAATTATCATTCCATTATTTACTTTCATGAAATTTATGAAGTAATGGTTATCATCATCCATCAAACCAAAAACGTTTAAATTGTTCACCTTAAAGTTTACTACTACAGACTTTGAGGTAAAGGACTCGATATGAAAAATTTTATCTTTAATTTCCTGTGCTTTTTCATAGTTTTGATCCTTAGAATAATTTATCATCTCTTCTTTTAGTGATTTAGTAAGCTCTATAGTTTTTCCTTTTAATATATTTCTAATTTCATTTATATCATTTACATATTCTTCTTCATCTTGCTTATTTTCACAAGGACCCTTGCAATTACCTAAGTGATATTCTAAGCATACCTTGAATTTTTCATTATCTATATTCTCGGAACTTAGTACATAATTACAATTCCTTATTTTATATAAGTTTTTAATTAATTTGAGAATAGATCTCATGGATTTAACATTAGTATAAGGTCCAAAAACCTCTTCTTTTTTATGGTTAACTTTTCTTGTAGAGTATATTTTTGGAAATCTTTCTTTGGAAATTACTATGTAAGGAAATGATTTATCATCTCTCAATAATATATTGTATTTCGGCTTATTTTCTTTTATCAAATTATTCTCTAGTAGTAGCGCATCATGTTCTGTTTCAGATAATACAAAATCAATTTTTGTAGTTTCTTTTATCATGTTTGCTATTTTCTTGTTTTTATCTTTTTGAAAGTAACTCTTGACCCTGTTTTTTAAATTTTTAGATTTTCCGACATATAATATTTTATTCTCAGAATTTAAAAATTTATAAACTCCAGGAGAATTGGGGAGATCAATACTTTTTAAACTATCCATGTCCTTTTAAAAAATATCTGATGCGTCAATTTTATTTAATATTGAATCTAATGAATCTGATTTAATCTCATTACTGTATGTAGAGCAGTCTATCTCTACATTAATAATTTTTGTAGGTTTATCAAAAGTTCCTTTAGAAATTCCTAACTCAGAATCACCATAAACATCTAGCATATACTGTTGCCATATGGGCATTGCTGTTCTTGCACCTTGTCCAAAAGCCCATTCTCTAAAGTGAATACTTCTGTCATCTCCCCCAACCCATGCGCCTGAAACTAAATTATGTGTCACACCAATAAACCAACCATCTGAAGCATTTTGAGTTGTTCCTGTCTTTGCCCCAACATCATTGTTTAAAGTTAATTCTGGATTTAAACCTCTTGCTGTTCCTCCTTCTTCTTCTTTAGACCCTTTTAACATATGAAGCATAAGATACGCTGTTTCTTCACTTAGTGCTTCTTGTTTAGTCGGAATAAATTCTTGAATAAGATTTCCATATTTATCTTCAATTCTCGATATAAAAAAAGGTTCAGTCCAAATACCTTTATTAATAAATGTGCTGTAAGCTCCAACTAAGTCAAATAGTGAAACATCACCACCTGCTCCTAAACATACAGCAGGAACTGGTTCTAGTTTACTTTGTATTCCTAATTTTTTAGCATAATCAACAACTGTTTGTGGGGATAATTTTTTTGTCATAAATGCAGTTATAGAATTTACAGATTTAGCCATTGCTTTTCTTAGTGTCATGGTTTCACCTGTCCATTTACTATTATGGTTATCTGGCCTCCAATAAGGTGGGTCCTGACCAGGTAATTCGAATACTACAGGTGCATCTACAACTGGATAGCATGGAGAATAACCATTGTCAATTGCTGCAGCATAAACAATTGGTTTTATAGTTGATCCAGGTTGTCTTCGTCCTTGTTTAACGTGATCATATTTAAAATATTTATGATTTATACCTCCAACCCAAGCTCTAATATAACCTGTTTTTGGCTCGATAGAGACAAACCCTGCTTGAAGAAAGTTTTTATAGTATTTTAGTGAATCCATAATACTGAAAACAGTATCAATCTCACCTTCCCAGCTAAAAACTCTCATTTTTTTCTTCTCATTTAATTTTTCGAAAACGAGTGTTGTGTCATTTTCATTATTTTTTAAAAGATTTTTAAAATATGCTGTTCTCTTTATTGTATTCTTAAGAAAATCTTTAATTTCAAATCCTTTTTCATCTATCCATGGGTTTCTTCCCTCCCAGTGTTTGCTGAAAATTGATTGTAGTCTTTTCATCTGATCATGAACTGCTTTTTCAGCGTGGTCTTGTAACCTACTATCAATGGTTGTGTATATTTTTAAGCCATCTGAAAATAAATCATATCCATTTTCTTTTGCCCAGTTAATTAGATAATTTCTTACTACTGTTCTAAAGTATGTTGCTTGTCCTACATTTTGATTTTCAACTTTATAGTTAAGGCTCAAATTCATAACTTTTAAAGAATCATATGTTGTTTTATCTACTATATTATACTTAAATAGATTATAAAAAATTTCAGCTCTTTTTTCTATTGCGTTTTCAGGGTTAAAGTATGGATTATATTTCGTTGGTTTATTTAGAAGTCCAACGATAATTGATGATTCATTGTAATTTAACTCTGAAGGTAATTTGTTAAAGTAGGTTTTGGCTGCGACTTTTATACCGTACGAATTGCTACCGTATTCTGCAGTGTTTAAATACATTGCTAAGATTTCTTTTTTTGTATAAAACTCCTCAAGCTTAACAGCAACAATCCATTCCTTTACTTTTGAAATAACTAAACCAAGAAAAGGAACACTGCTTAGCTTTCCTTTTTTTTCTCTTCTTATTTTAAATAAGTTCTTAGCTAACTGTTGTGTTATAGTACTCCCTCCGCCTTCTAATCCACTTGAACCAAAAGTTACAATATTTTTAATTACTCCATAGCTTGCCCGTACTAGCCCTTTTAAGTCGATGCCTGAGTGGTCATAATATCTTATGTCTTCAGTAACTAATAAAGTAGTGACTAGCTCTTCAGATAGTTCATCAAACTTTACAGGGGATCTATTATACCTAAAATATTTTCCTAATAATTTATTATCACTAGAATATAATTCAGATGAAAGTTCAGATTCAGGTTTTTCTAGATCTTGTAAGCTAGGCATCCCACCAAATAGATTATAAATATTATAATTTATGGAAAGAATAAATATAAATAGTGATAAAACCCCTAAAATTAATGATGCCCAAAGTTTTTTAATTATGTTTTTTGTTCTGTTCATCTATTTATAAATTTTACGAACTCAGTATAATTTTTTGACTTAAAAATTAAATTCATATTTTTTTCTCCTACGACAAAATTAGTATTTCCATTTGATTCTACACTAGTTAAGGATGAATTGAATTCGGACCTTATGTTGGTTAATGTTCTTTTGCTTCTTGAGGAGATAATATTAAAAACATTACTACTATCTAATTCAAATTCGTAAATATCTTCAAAAATGGAGGATGAACTTAATATATCTTGCAATTTTATAATTAGATTTTCTTTAAACTTTGGATCTATTATTATGAAAAAATAGAATATAGAATCAGTATGATTTTTAAAAATAGGAAGTCCGCTAAAAATAAAATTATTATGAACATCTTGAGCGGAGTTTAATAAAGTTGAGGCATAGCTTATTGATGCTTCTCCTTCTGCATCTTTTAGAAACTTTTTTAATTCGTATTGAAGAGAAAAATTTCCAGTTTCTTTTCCTTTGGCTATAGATTTTAGAAGTTTAATATTTTCAAAAAATGGATTATTTATAAACTTATTACTTAATGAATCTACATTTTTTATTACTCTTTGATTATTTCCAATTTTTAAATTTTCATATATATTATTATAGATATTCTTTAATAAATTAAGTTCTTGAAATTCATCTACTTGGTAATTCGGGTTTATAATTAATTTATAATATTCAGTGTCTTTATAATTGCTTAATATTAAATTTTTATACTCTTCATCTTTTCCGTTTATTAGATATAACTGGTAGTAAATTTCAGCTAAATATTCAGATTTGTTAAATCTGTTAATAAATTCATCATAATTCTCAATTCCTTTTTCTATTTCTTCAAGTTTTTGAATATAAATCTTGCCAACCTTATAGAAAGCAGTTTCAGTTTCTTTATTTAATCTGTCTTTATCACTCTGAGTAAATGGTAATTTGTCTTTTAATTCTGTAACAGTTTTTTCATCTTCATCAAATTTAATTTTATCTTCAAAGCTTTCCTCGCTAATTAAAACAGATTCTTCGGCTTCAGGATTAGAATTAAAAACAATTTTGGACATTAATCTCCAATTATCTTTTAATTCCCTATCGCCCCATATTCTTTGAAACTCATTTTTCCCTATGCTTTTTATAGACTCATTATCAAAATACCAGCCCCCATCCTTATTATTTCCTATTATAATTTTAGAATCACTTAGATTAAAATTTTGTTGTACTCCTCTAGCTTTTTCTTTCTTTTTTTTTTCAGAAGAATTTTTGATGTTACTCTCTAATATATAATTTAATTCTTCTTCTGGAATTGATGTTAGATAAATTAAACTATCATTGGTACTTATTATTTCTAAGTTATCTACAAGTTCTGTTAGGATATCGCTTTTTTCTTTTAACTTTTTATATCCTTCAAATTCTCTATTTATATTATTTAAAGCACTATCATAATAAAGTTTAGCTGACTTATAATCATTTAATTTGTCGTAATAAATATCAGCAGTTTTTTTATAAGAATAGAATAGAAGATTTTTATTTTTAGTGTTATTTTTTGCTGAGATAGTATAGTTTTTTATCGCATCTAAAAATTTTTCTTTATTCTCATTTAATAAGCCTATTTCATAATAGACTCTATCAAGCTTTTCAATATTTTTTTTGTCTTTTAAAAGTTTTGAAAAATACTTAAAAATTTCAGATTCACTATCGTTAATTAATGTTCTAGCGTACAATATTCTAGCATTAAATTCCATATCAAAGGAAGGGTTGTTGGATAGACACTTTTTTAAAGAATTTCTTGCTGAGTTATAATCTTTATTTAATAGATGAATTTGGCCTATTGCAAAATAAATTCTATTTAGAAGACTTCTTTTTTTTACTATCTTTTCTAGAGAATATAGTTCATTCAGAATATTATCTCTACTCTTTAGTTTTCTATATAAGTAATGAGCATTCAAATGATATTCTTCAAGTAGATTTTTATCAATTGAAATTTTTTTTAAAAAATTAAGAACTTCAACAGCCGCATTATAGTCTTCTTTTTCAGTATATGCCCTCATTAAAAATATTAGGGACATTTGTTTAGCTAATTCATTGTCTGATCTTGAGTTAACATACTTTAATGTTGTTATGGATTGATTTAAATCTAATGCTAATAACCTAGCTTTTCCAATAAGTGAGTAACTTGGAAAAACATATCTTGAGCCTGGGTGTCTTTGAATTAGTATTGAAAGCTTTTTAATAATATCTTCTTCCTTTTCGTTTATACCAGAGACTTTATTTGTGTCAATTTCATAAGATAAATTTATTATGCTATCATAATTTTCAATTGTTAATTCTAATAATTCACTTTCAATTTCCTCAATGCTTTCGTTAGCTAAAAAATATGCATTATATCTTGCTGTAGTATCATCAAATGCTTTATTTATAACTGAGTTACATCCTACAACTAGAAATGCTAAAATTGTTATCCAAATATAAATTCTCATATTTTCTCTGTCTATTGAATAAACGTACCTATTAAATATTTATTTTTGTGGTAATAAATTACTAATAAAAAGTTTTGAGAAACAAAGTTATCAAATGGTTAAGAAATAGACTTCAAATTATCTTTAGAAATAAAAGAGACTTTAAGGATATATCCTTCCTTGAGTTTACAAATTTAAGCCTGACTATTTACTCAATTTTGTTTCTAGTGTCAATCTTTTCTATTTCATTTTTTTTGTCAACTACTATTCTAAGTAAATGGTTTGATCCAAGATTTGTTGAAAAAAAAGCAAATGAAGAGTTAATTAGACTTTCAAACTCTATAGATTCTTTAATATATGAATCACAAATTAAAGATCAGTATATTGAAAATATAATGATAATATTGTCTGGTGGTGAGAATGAATTTCTAGAGAAAAAATCTGATGATAATAAATTTGAGCTTCAGGATATTACGAACGACTATTCTGCTGTCGACTCATTTTTCAGACAAGAATTCGAGAGTAATCTCTCCTTTTCAGAGATAATTAGATCAACTGATGCCGATCAAAATTTATTGTTAATGTCTCCAGTTTCTTCGGGAGTGATATCCTCATTTTATGATCCCTCAAAATCTCATTTTGGCATTGACATAACTTGTAAAAAAGAAGAGCCAATTAAATCTGTTTTAGATGGAACGGTATTAATGTCTTCTTGGACAAAAGATAGTGGATATGTTATTAGTATTATTCATTCTAATAATTTGATTTCTGTGTATAAACACAATGCAAAGGTTTTTGTAGAGCCAGGTCAAATAATAAAAACAGGAGATGTCATCTCAATTATTGGGAATACAGGTGAACTATCTACAGGGCCTCATTTACATTTTGAGTTATGGCTAAATGGTAAATCCATAAATCCTTCGGAATTTATATCATTATAATTAAATTTGTCAAAAAATTAACTAAATATATTAATTGTGGATAATTCTAATGGATCAAACAATATTATAGGAGAAGGAAGTGTTCTAAAAGGAAATTTAAATTCTTCGGGAAATGTAAGATTAGAAGGTAAGGTAATAGGTGATCTTTCATCATCATCAAAGGTTGCTTGCGGAGAAACCTCAGTTGTAGATGGCAATGTTATAGCTGAAAACGCTGAAATAGCAGGTAAGGTTACAGGTAAAGTTACGGTGTCAGAGCTATTAATTTTAAAGTCAACGGCATCTATTCACGGAGATATATCAACTTCAAATCTAATTATTGAATCTGGGGCTAATTTTAATGGAGCTTGTTCTATGGGAAAAGAAGAAATCATAGAAGAAGAAGATTCAAATAATGAAAAAGAATAGTTATTTAAAGTATCTTAATCTTAGTATTCAGTTTTTTTTAATCATTTTATTCTTTAGTATTTCTGGTTATTTAATTGATAACTATTTTTTTAATAAAGCTTCTGTTTTAACATTTTTTTTGCCTCTTGTCGGCTTTATGATATCACTCTATTTAGTATATAAAAGTGAAACAAGATGAGGGTATTAGTTAAAGCTAATCTGGTTTTTTATTTGAGCTTATTTTTGATATCTATTTTTATAAGTTTATTTAATCTCTCATTTATTAATGAATTTATATTTTATATCATTTTATTTAATGTTTTGACCGATGTAATATTTAAAGTTTTTATTGAAAGGTTTAATATGAGTAATATTCTTCTTACAACTATAATATCAACATTTTTCAGGTTTTTTTGTTCGTTAATTTTCATTCTTACATTTCAAATTCTTGGCATAGAAAACCTGTTAAATTTTATATTAAATTTTTTAATTGTGTATTTATTATTCATAATATTTGAAA
>JAYNOQ010000055.1:0-5346 GCA_038113315.1 Flammeovirgaceae bacterium
GCCTTTTTCCAAGTTGATTTACATTTCCAAGAAATTGAATTGATCATTAATCTAGAAACTCACAGTCTTCGTTAAATTTTAGAATACCGTTCTCTTTTAATTTCACAACGTAGAATACTTCACCATCTTTCGTTCTTAACATTCTAGAGTGAGTAATTTTATCATCAGAAAAGTTTGATGATACATATTCAGTTATACAATCAGGTATCTCATCACCGTGAAGCTTTTTACATCTATCTTTCCTTCCTTTATTATCTCTACATATAGATAGAGCTTTTTTTAATTCCTCATCATCATTGATAGTAAGAATCTTACTATCTTCTTCATTTTCTTTCTTTTCAAAAATTTCTATATCAATTGGAAATTTAAAGTTTGCTCTTTCTTTAGAATCCGGATTATTAACATACCATTCTTCAATCTGTTTGTGATCTTCTTCTTTCTCAATTGTAATAACTGATCCGTCAGGAAGTTCCATAGAAAATGGCATTACTACTTTAAAACAATCACCTCTCTCATTATCTTCCTTGATACATTCCTTAACTAATTCTTTTAACTCTTCTTCATTTTCTAGAGTTAATTCTTCTTTCTCATCCTCATCATTTACAATTACAACAGTTAAAGGAAATGCGTGTTTAGGTCTTTCCTTCTCATCAGGATTATCTTTATACCATTCCTCAACAAGTCTTTTATCTTCATCCTTCTCAATTTCGATATTAGAACCATCAGGCATTATTAAGGTGTGTGGTAAAGAGATTTCAAAACATCTTTCTTTTTGACCATATTTATCTTTATATCTCCACTCTTCGTCTTTGTCTTCTCTATCTTTTCCTTCTTTCTCTTTATATTCTTTAAATTTTCCTTTTTTAAAATTATCCTTGAGAAAAGGGTGTTCCCTAGTTTTACGTAGTGAGCCATCTTCATCAAATGATAAACTCATATCATTACTTAAATCAGCTTCAAAACCATAGGTGTTTTTTCCAATTAATATATATGAATTACTAACATCATTTGAAGAATAATTTAATTCAATATATTCTCTTGATTCAGGAGCTAGGTAGTCATTGTCCAACTCAAAGTATATAATATCTTTTGATTTCTCTCCAGGAAGTCGGAATGAGTCCCCAAATTGGCTACAAGATATTACTAATAATACTAATATTAATGATGATAATATGTTACTGAATTTCATATATGTGTTTTTTATTTATTGGTATATTTATATAAGATATACGAATAAAATTAAAATATATTATACAAATATACTATGAAAGATTGGAACAACAACATAACAAAAGATAGCTGGAGGATATTGAAATATAACGCAGAAACAGTAAATGGTTTTGAAACTTTGATTGAAGTTGGGCCATCAATTTCAATTTTTGGATCTGCTAGAACTCAACCTAGTGACCCATACTATATTAAAACAGTAGAAATTGCCAGTATGATTTCCAAAATGGGATTTGGAATAATATCAGGTGCTGGACCTGGAATAATGGAGGCAGCAAATAAAGGAGCGAAGCTTGCTAAAGGTAAATCAATTGGACTTAGAATAAATTTGCCATTTGAGCAATTTACAAATGAATATGTCGACGAAGAATACCTGCTAAAATTTGACTACTTTTTTGTCAGGAAATTAATGTTCCAAAAATATTCCCAGGGATTTGTTGTTATGCCAGGAGGATATGGGACTTTAGATGAATTGTTTAATGCTCTAACTCTAATTCAAACTAAGAAATCAAAATTATTCCCTATAATTCTGGTAGGCAAAAAACATTATGGACCATTATTCGATTGGATTAAAGGTACACTAGCTGAAAACAAACTTATTTCTCCAGAAGACATAGATCTAATAAATCTTGTAGAAGATAAGGAAGAAGTAAAGCAGATTCTTTCAGATTTCTATGAAAAAAATAATATAGATATAAACTTCGAATAGTTTAGTTTAGATCATCTCTGTAGGGAGTCGGTAATATTATCTTATTTTCTAGTACAAATGATTCCCAATCTTTAATTAAAGATTTATATATCTGAGGTTTCTCATTTTTTAGGTTATTGATTTCAGAAATATCAGATAAATTATAAAGCTCAAAATCATTTATATTAAATGGGGAAGAATTATTAACTATTTTCCATTTGTCTTTAATTAAAATTGAACTTCCACTATGTTCAAAAGCAAAAACATAGTTTTCGTCATGAGTATAACTCTGATTTTTCTTAAGGAATGGAATAATACTTTCACCTGTTACACTAATCTCAGAATCAGATTCAGTTAATGAGTAAAGAGTAGGAGCAATATCTAGTACTGAAATAAACTCATCGTAAATATTACTTTCAATATTATCTATTCCATACATTATAATTGGAGATCTCATTCCCCCAGAAGTTGTAAATCCTTTATATAACTTAAATGGATTTGTAATTACTTCTGCCCAGTTTTTACCAATTGATATAAATGACTTAGGCGATCCCATCTCATCATAATCGTAGGTGAATTTTTCTTTTATATAACCACCGTATGTCTTATTAAAATAGAAATCCTCTGCAGCTGCTCCATTATCAGACATAAATACAATAACTGTATTTTCTAATATCTCCTTACTCTCCAGAAAAGAAATTAATCTACCAACATTAAAATCTAAGTTTGAAATCATTCCAGCATAAATTTCCATTTTTCTTGACTCAATTGCTTTTTGAGATGGGTATAAATTATTCCAATTTGATGAAAGTAATTTTGATCGATAATTAGAATCTTCTTGCAAAACTCCTTTTTTAATCATCCCATTAAGTCTTCTTTCTTTAATTATTTCATATCCATCATCGTATACTCCAACATATTTATCTGAATAAATTTTATCTACTTGTAGTGGCCAGTGTGGAGCAGTATAAGATAAATATCCAAAAAATGGTTTGTCATCGGATGAGTCTATAAACTCTATTAACTTATCAGTGTATACATCAGTAGAGTATTTACCTTCTTCCCATAAAACCTTTTTACCATTCTGTGAGAATGCTGTATCTGGGTATCCTCTGATAGGCTTATTATTATCATAGTGAGTAAAAGCACCTGGAAGAAGTGAAAATGTTTTATCAAAACCTCTCTCGAAAGGGTCTCCCCCAATATGCCATTTTCCCGACATAAATGTGTTATAACCATTTTCTTTTAGTACCTCTGGAATAATTTTTACCCTCTCTGATAAGGAACCTTCGTATCCATAATTTTCAGAACTAAATGCCTGAATTCCTATACCAGCCATATGGTTATCATTACCAGATAACAACATAGCTCTAGACGGAGCACAAGACGGTGCCGAGTAAAAATTTGTGAATACTACACCTTTTTCTGCAAGACCATCAATATTTGGTGTACTAATCTCGCTCCCAAAATATCCTAAATCGCTATATCCTAGATCATCTGCTAGAATGATTATAATATTTTTTTTATCTGTTTTCTGTGGAGCACAAGAAATAAATAATAATACAACTAAAAAATTAGTTACTGACTTTATCAAATTGAACATTATAAATTTTTAAGCTTTTAATCGAACCATCCTCCTCTTTAAAGTCTACAAATAACTTTTCTAACCATTTCTCATCTTTATCAGTTAAAAATGTATTACCCTCCCACCATTCTAAATCAAAATTTTTGATGTTATTATTTATATCAAGATTTAGGTAATATTTTTTTCTAGATTTTTTTCCTTCTCTCTTTAAGAGAGTGACAATTATGTCACCGTACATATCATTAGAATATTTACCTACGAAATCCTCTAGTTCATAGGATAGTTTTTTTGACTTGTCTCTATTCTCGAATGATTCATAATATGATTTTTTATATCTCTCACTTCTTTCATTATATAATTCGAAAACCTCTGAATTCCAATCTCTTGAGTTATCATCAAAAAGAAGTAGATCAAAAATTTTATATACTAGAGCATGTCTCAACTCTGCTCCATCCATATTTGCAAAAACTTGAAGGCCAATATTTTTATCCCTAACCATTGCGATTATGGCAACAAGACCTTGTAAACTCCCTGTATGCATATCTATCTTAAGTCCTCTGTAGTCGTGTTGAAACCAACCAAGGCCATACGTTCTCCAATTCGGTTTAGTGAGTTTAGATGTAGGATAGAATGAACTTCCAATAATAATTTGAGGCTCGAA
This sequence comes from Flammeovirgaceae bacterium, assembly GCA_038113315.1. GTDB lineage: Bacteria > Bacteroidota > Bacteroidia > Cytophagales > MED-G16 > MED-G16. The sequence goes on from JAYNOQ010000055.1 coordinate 4,162, forward strand.
GATATAGTTAAATGTTTTTTCAGATAAAATTCTTTTACCTTCAACTTCACTATTATTTAGTAAAAAGGATAAATATTTTTCCATATCATCAATACAGGACCACATCATCCCAGCAGCTCCAATCTGATCAGATATTGTAAAAGGGACGTTTACTATACCTTCATCATTATCAATCATATGTGGATAAGTATGATTACCGTACTCAAAAATATCTCTAGACCATGTCAATGTACATTCAAGACCAATAGGCTCCAAAATATTATATTTAATGAAGTCTTGCCAAGTCTGACCAGAAACCTTCTCAATAACCCTTCCAGCAACTACATACATTATATTCTGATATGTATAGCCTCCTCTGATAGGGTACTTCCTCTTAGACTTTGAGAAATTGAATAGAAGCTCATCAATTGAGGTGCTGTCTGTTGTCCACAGCCTATCTTCATTTCCTATCCCTAAATTATGAGTCAGAAGATCTTTTATTCTTGCGTCATTTGTGATGTAAGGGTCTGATAATTTAAAATCAGGTAAGTGGTCAATTACTTTATCATTCCAACTTATTGAGTCTCTGTCTACTAGGATGCCTAACCCCATTGCGATGAATGCTTTTGTAGTGGAGGCCATAGAAAATACTGTTTTATTGTCAACTACTTCCCTTGTAAAATAATTTTTAACACCATATGTACTCTTGAAAATAGTAGAATCATTTTCAACAACTACTATACTCATACCCGGAATTTGCCATAGTTCCTTTCCCTTAATAGCAAAATCGTTAATTATTTTACCTTTATCTTGAGAGTATCCAACTGTATTAAATATGAATAAATAAAAAATTAAAATTTTTTTCATATAGCTATATTATATCTTTTACTATCCTAAAACCTATATGTGAAGAACCTGTGTCTGGTGTATTCTTCATCCTCATAGAATTTCTATATCCTTTACAGTAAGACTTATTACAAAGGAAACTACCTCCCCTTACAACTCTCTTGAGTGCATATGGCTCTAAGGGGTCAAAGCTTTTGTCAGGACCCTTAGGATTATCTGAGATAAAATTTGAAACTGTCTTATAGTAATCATAATTATAGAGATCTGAACACCATTCCCAGACGTTTCCAGACATATCATATAAACCAAAATTGTTTGGAGGATAATTTTTTACTGGAGAAGTAGATTCAAAACCATCAA
>JAYNOQ010000055.1:5446-9981 GCA_038113315.1 Flammeovirgaceae bacterium
AGATTCATTTTATGTTAAATGAATTTAAAATAGATAATAATTAAATAAAAAAAATATGAGGTATTTATTAATCATCACACTGTTTTTAATAAGTTGTGATGCACCAAAAAATAATTTTGGCTATGTAAGCATTGACGATGAAAAAAGCAGAAAAATTGTAGAACTATTTGAGGCTGTTGAGGATGAAAATATTGGATTTTTAAAGGAAATATTTTCTAAAGACTTAAAGTTTACAGACCCTAACGGTACAGAATTAAATAAAGATGAATTTATCGCTGGAGTAGAAAACATATTTGATATGTTTGATGATGTAGAGTTTGAAGATTCAGAATATTCTGATTATGAAGGACTAGCAGTAGAAACTACCTATTACACAAATGGTCAGGTATGGACAAATATCTGGAGCAGATTTGAAGGTAAAGGAAAATATACTGGAAATGAAGTAAGCTTTCCTTTTCACATCTCCTACCTATGGGAAGGTGATAAGATTATTGAAGAGGTTCAATTCTTTAGCACCAAAGTGTTTGATGCTGAGAATGAAGCAAAAAATAACCAACTAAAATAATTTATAGTTAAACTTTTTTAGCTCCCAAGAATATCTTTTCTGAACAAGAGAAACTAGTCCATCATCGTAATATTCTTGGGTTTTTTTTAATTTTCTACCTACATTTTTCTTTACTATACCATCTAACTTGGGAAGCTTTAATCTTGAGAAAAGAGCAGGAATTTCCTTATTAAATTCTTCGAGTTTAATTATCTTATCAACCAAAGAGTCTCCATTTTTATCAAAAATTAAGTTATCTAGAGAGTAAGTGCCGTACTTCCTCCACCTTTGATAATCCTTACCTCCACCACCAACTCCACTATTTTTTGTATTTAATAACCAATTTTTAAATGACGGCCTAAAAATAGAGGGCCTTCTCTTATAAATCATTTCGTAAAGAGAAACTAACCTATTGTAAGGATTTCTAGTACAAATTATTTTAAGATAACTTCCATATTCCCAACCTAATTCCTTAAATATTTCTTTTGTTTCAAATGGTGATATATGAGTATAAAAAGGTAAATTTTTTCCCTGCTCTCTGACATTATTATTTACTCGTAAATCAGAGTATGGATCAAGCATTTCTCTAAAACTATCAGAACCTGTCTTTGGATTACAGAATAGAATAAATTTATATTGATGAGATATCCTCATGCTGCAAATTAAAACAAATAATTAGTATGTATAAAAAGAGTTTGATTAAGTTTAAAGAATGAAAAAAATACTTTTACTTCTAATATTAATTAGTTGCTCTACGACTAAAAATGAAAACACACCTAAAATTCAAAGTTTAAAATATGATGATTTAGTTCTGCTTTTCAATGAATGGAGGAATTTTGAAAACCCTCCTCTTCTTGATGGAGCTCCTGATTATACTAGAGAAAGATTTGAGGAGGACCATAGTGAATTTTTAGAGTTAAGAGAAAGGTTACATTCATTTGATATAGATAACTGGCCAATAAAAGAACAGGTTGACTGGCACATAGTAAGAGCTGAAATGAACGGCTACGACTTTAATTATAGAGTTCTGAAGCCTTGGGAGAGAGATCCTGCATTTTACCAGACAATATGGATGTATCAGAGTGATGTTCCTGCACACGAAGGACCAACAAATCATGGAGTCCTTGAATTCTGGATGTATGACATCCCTCTAGACAAAGAGTCTGAAAAAAAGATACTAAAAGAATTAAAATCTATTACCCCATTTCTAAAGCAGGCGAGAAAAAACTTGATAGGTAATGCCAAAGAGTTGTGGGATGCAGGCATCCAAAATCTTAGACAGCAAAGAGATAATTTAATTGTTATTAAAACATCCCTTGAACTTGACGCTGATAATATAATTAATGATGAAATAGATGTAGCAATAAATTCAACTGATAATTTTATAAATTGGTTAGAAGAAGAGTCAAAGAATAAGACTGGGCCATCAGGAATAGGAAAAGAAAATTATACGTGGTACCAACAAAATGTCCATCTCCTACCTATGACCTGGGAAGATGAGGTTAGGTTATTACAAAGAGAGCTAGACAGAGCGTGGTCGTCACTAAAGCTTGAGGAGCATAATAACAGAAATTTACCAGAACTCGAGCCAGCAAACTCAGAAGATGATTTTAAAATTTTGACAGAAAAAGGAGTAAGAAGATTTATTGACTTTATAAAAGAAAAAGAAATTATGCCTTTTAAAGATAATATGGAACCAGCCCTCAGAGAACGCATGGGAAAATATGTTACTGAAGACGAGAGAAATTTCTTCAATATAGGACTTCATATCGATCCTTTACCACTTTACTCTCATTTTGTTCATTGGTTTGATCTAGCTGAGATGAGAGATAATCCGCACGAGAGCCCAATTAGAAGAGATGCCCTACTCTACAATATATTTGATACTAAAAATGAGGGATATGCCACAGGAGTTGAGGAGATGTTTATGCATGCAGGACTTTATAATGACAGCCCAAGGTCAAAAGAGATAGTTTGGATAATGATTGCCCAGAGGGCAGCAAGAGGATTAGGATCACTTTATGCTCACGCGAACGAGATGACAATGCAAGAAGCTGGTGGAGTACATGTAAAGTGGACGCCTAGAAGATGGATGAATAGAGAACCTCATCTCCTACAGTTTGAGCAGCATCTGTACCTTAGACAGCCTGGTTATGGCACATCATACATTACAGGGAAATACATGTTAGAAAAAATTTTAGCAGAGTATGCCGAGAAACTTGAGAAAGAAAATAAAGAATTTACCCTAAGAGAGTTTTTCAAGAATTTTAATGAGGCAGGTAATATCCCAGTAAGCCTAGTCAGGTGGGAGATGTTAGATAAAATAGATTAGTATGCATAAAGTAATTATTCTAGAAAAAAACAAAATATCACTTATTGACTCAAAAGATAATACCACAAAGTGGTCAATTGAGGATAAAAACAAGATGGTGAGCACTTACAGGCTTGATAATTACATATTACTTTATACATTTAATGGTTGGACAAAAATGTACACATCTCTTATAAATATCGATACAGGTGAATTCTATTGGAGAGACAAAGAATTAAATGCTGCAAGTAATTGTATAGCTAAGGATAATAAACTTTTCTATGTCGATAAATCATTTAATATAGTGGTGATGGAAATTGAGTCTGGAAATATGATAATGGAAGAAAGATACACCTATAAAAAGTGGTATTCATCCGTTTATCCTCAACTTGTTGTCTACGGAGATAGAGTCATTGCATTTACTAAAAAAAATGCTGTCAGGATTGATCTGAACTCAAAAAAATTAGTCGATTATAACTTCAGAAACCTTGACTTGAAAGACGTCTTATCAATGTCAGATAGATATAATATAACAGTAAACAGGTATACATCATCTGGATCAGGTGGAGATACTTTTATGTACGGAGCCTATGCTGCAGACGCAGGAGGATACGGTGGTGGTGATGCTGGCGGTGGAGGCGGTGGAGATGGCGGTGGTGGCTAAAATTCATTTTCAACTCCCAAACCAAACAAAGCAAAATCATATTTTACTGGGTCTGATTTATCAAATGACCTTAAACTTTTATCAAGTTCATTTAAAGTTAATAAGTCGTTAGTTTTTCTTTTCACTATTCCTAATTTTTGAGATATTCTCAGAGTATGAGTATCTAGAGGACAAGATAGTTTTGATGTAGGAATATTTTTCCATAAGCCTAAATCAACATTACAGTCTCTAACCATCCATCTGATAAACATATTAATTCTTTTACAGGATGATTTTTTTAATGGATTTGATATATGTTTCAGCGTCCTTTCTGGAAATTCTATTGAAAAAAATATATCCCTAAAACGACTTATAGACTCAAACATTTTATCTTCATTCTCTCTCGAAAAAAATACCTTTTCTAGCCCTCCATAGTTTAAATAAATATTTTTTAGAGAATAAATGAAAAATTTCAAGTCATCAGAATTAAATGTTCTGTGGACAAATGAGATTCTATTAATTTGTTTTTCATTTGCATTTATGATAAAATCATATGGAGAATTACCCATGATACTCATCATCTTATTTGAATTATTAATAATCATTTTTCTATTACCCCAAGAGATAACAGATGTTAGAAATGCTGAAATTTCTATATCTTCTCTTAAATTAAATTTATGAGGGATTTGTATAGGATCTTTCTCAATAAATGACTTCGTGTTGTACTTTATATACATCTCATCTAAAAAATTTTTTAAATCATTTTTGGAATTAAATCGTTTCATAAGTGATGTTAAGAGATCTATCATACAAAGATTCAGAAATAGAGAAAGAAATCAATAATCTTATCGGAAAAGAATTTAATTTATTAGAAAAATTTAAGAGAGGAGGAACTGGATCAAGACAACTAATTATCAAAAAATCAGATAATAACATTTATGAAATTCTATCTAAATCATACGAACTAAATAAGTGTAACATTGAAATTAGAGAAAAGGGAATTATAATCTATTTTAGATCAAGACAGTCAACATACG
>JAYNOQ010000056.1:0-8030 GCA_038113315.1 Flammeovirgaceae bacterium
TTTTGATTTGTTAAATTTAATAAATAAACTTATGAAAAATGAAATTACTTAATGAATTTAAAGAATTTGCCGTCAAAGGAAATATGATGGAAATGGCTATCGGTATTATCATAGGAGCCTCATTTAACTCTGTTATAGACGTACTAGTTAAACAAATACTACTTCCTCCCCTTTCTTTACTCTCTAACGGACTAAATATAGATTCAAAAAAGATAATTCTAAGACAAGCTGATATAAGCTCTTCTGGTGATATAATTAATGAAGAAGTAGCTATAAATTATGGCTTTTTTATCGAAACTTTTTTAGACTTCATGATTGTCGCATTTACAATCTTTATAGTAATTAAGTTTTTAAACAAATTAAAGATACAAGCTGAAGATCCTGAAAATGAAAAAGTTTCAACTCCAAGGAATATTAAGCTTCTAAATGAAATCAACGAGTCATTAAAGAATTTAAATAAAAATTTGACAAAGAGAAGTAGTTAAAACTTATCTTTTCATTTTTTTCTTACTATTTGCTTCTTGTATATGAATTTTTGTAAATTAAAATAATATAAAATAAAAGTTTTCAAAAATGGAGTATAAAAGAATCTTTATTGAATTTAACACTGATTACAGTAAGACACTACATTATATATGGCCATGCGATGGAGAATATTCAGAAAAAGCTGATAAAGAGATCAAAAAGCATTTGAATGATGGTTGGAAAATTGTTAGCACCTCACCTGTAATAGCATCAAGAAGAATGAATGCTGATGCACTTGTTGCGATGGGGAAGGGTCATGAATCTTTGGAACATGAATGGGAAGATTATGTTTTTACTTTTACATCAGGAATTGAAGTTTTTTTAGTTAAAGATTAACTAAGACATATCGTCTTTCAAATCAAAAATTATAAAATTATTCATTTGTTTGGCTAATTATGGGTGAAATAAAGACATATAGAGGCGTTTATAAGACTGAAGAAGAAAGATATTATAAAATCAGTAGATCAAAGATTGAGTCCTATTTAAGTTGCAAGAGATGCTTTTATTTAGATCGAAAACTAAAGGTTGCACAGCCACCAGGTTTTCCTTTTAACCTGAATACTGCAGTAGATCAACTATTAAAGAATGAATTTGATGAGCATAGAGAAAATGAAACAACACATCCATACATTAAGCAGTTAGGTTTAAATGCAGTTCCATTTAAACACGAAATGATGGATCCTTGGAGAGTAAACTCTAAAGGAGTTGAATATGCTGTAGATGATTTAAAATTCTTAATTCACGGTGCTGTTGATGATGTCTGGATAGACAAGGATTCAGGCGAGCTAATAGTAGTAGACTATAAGTCAACCTCCAAAAAAGATGATATTACTTTAGATGCTAAATGGCAAGGTGGTTATAAGAGACAAATGGAGATATACCAATATCTTCTTCGTAATAATGGATTTAAAGTAAGTAATACTGGTTATTTTGTTTACTGTAATGGAATTCAAAGTGGAAATTTCAATGAAGAATTAAAGTTTAAAATGTACCTGATTGACTATACAGGAGATGATAGCTGGATAGATGGAACACTTCAAGAAATACATAGTCTATTGAATCAAGACAAAATACCTTATTATTTCGATAATTGTGATTATTGTCAATATCAAAAAAAGCTTAACTCGTTGTAAGTTTTTTTAATAATTTAAAGACAAGATACTTTCTATCATGGTTAAAATAGATGATATATTTTTATAAAAAATTGTATTTTTAAAAAATGCCTAGATACGAATACAAAGACGGAGATTATACCGGTAAGGAAATTTTAACTGAAAAAGAACACAGTGAAAGGCAAACTGCAGCTGCAACTGGTGGATGTTTGATTGCTGTTCTATTGCTTGTTCTTGCTATTGCATTAATTGGTTTTATTATTCTAGGGTTTATTATAATCTCAATAAGCTATTTCTATAGACGTAAGGAGGGTGAAAAATTTTGGGATTACATCTCACGAACTATTGACTATATAGAATTTCAAGTTGTCAGACCAGCCTATGATCGTTACAGACACAGTTTATGGGGTATAATATATAATTTATCATCAGGATATTTTTTGTATAACCTAACATACATTTCAAATAATTATACATTAAATACAGAACAATCTTATGTAATGAATCTCTTTCCTGTTCCATCATTTTCTAAAATAATTGACAACTTACTTATTTATGTTGAGCTTAATAATACTTATATAGGGTCAACATTAAATAATTTTATATTGTGTATAGGGTTGACATTGCCTTTCATCTTTATTAAATCTTGGAATAAATACAAGGTTTTTAAACGTTTTTCGTTATTAGTTTTTATAATTTATCTATTACCCTTTTTCTTATTTGCAACAATTTTTTATACTTAAACTTTTATTATGCATATTTTTTATTTAAAAGAATATACTTAAGCCCTATTGTTGCAGCCGTATCAGTCCCACTACGAGCTGAAAAATACCCGTTGATTGGGACAACAGAAATTAATTTAAACCCTGCTTCAAGATAATCTTCAATATCTTTCATAACTGCTTGTTCAGATTCATAAGCATCTGATTCAAATATATTATTTGGATAAACTCTCTTGGTGCCTTCTTCGTTAGGTAAAGCATATTGTAAGTTAGTATAGAGAATATTACATTCAACAATTTTACTTTCTGGAAAAATCATAGTTTTTTTTTATTAATTTAAAGAAATAATGAGAAAAGCTCTAATTGTATTTTTAATTTTTTCTTTTTCGAATGATATTTTCGGTCAAGAAAATTTATTTCTTGAATACTATAAAAAAACAAGTACAGCTGTTTTCTACAGCTCAACATATTTAAATAGTTATCATGACATTCAATTTGCTAAAAAGTATTTAGATTCTACTAAAAACGCATTTAAATTAATCGACAAGTCAAATGATAACTATCAAAAATACTTATATGATTTGTCAACTATTGAAAATGAAATTATCAGCTTTGAGTCAATATCTTCTGAAAACATTAATTATCACATACCTCATTTTTCACTTTTTGCAGGATATAGAGATGATTATGTAAATCTACAAGATGATGACCCAGAGGAAATTTTAATTGAAAGTCTAATATCAAAACAATTGAATCAACAAGATCCTATTTTAAGAGGCACTCTAGGAGATAACACACAGTTTATTTTATTAACAATATCACCGTTTGATGATATTCATCATGGGACTGCAATTGATCTTATTAATTCTACAACAAGTCATTATTCTATAAGACCTCATGAAATAAGTAGAATTTTAGGTAAAGAAGGATATAACAACTTTAAAAATAACTCTTTAGCAAATAATGACTGGAAAAAGCTTTTAGATTATTATCAAACTGACAAAATCTATAATTTTCATATTAGAGATAATGGATCAATAAGAGACCATGAAATATTTTACAAAGGAATTACATTTAATATAATTACTGATCAAGAGTCTAGTCCATCATTTGTTAGGTATTTTGAAAGTTTCAAAATATCAAAAAGCAGATCTTTCTATAACACATTGTTTAACCTGTTAATAATCTTTGCACTCTTTATTGCATTAATTTTTATAGGTAAGGAGAAATTAAGAAGTATCAAAAATCAATTTTTATTAAATGAAAACTTAATCTCTAATCTAATCATATCTATTATAGCTATAATTACTACTGTAATTTTATCACCTTATATACTTAGTTTATTTACACCTGAAATTAACACATATTTATCTAATTCATATTTCTGGATAGTCTCTAAAGTAATGATTCCAATTTTTATTTCTATAGGACTAATTTTTCCTCTTCATCTCAAATTGTCCAAAGTTTCAACTTCATCTGAAAAAAATATTCAAAGAATTATTTTTGCGTCAATTTGTTCTCCAATTATTTTAAATGTTTTTTATGTAAATTATTCAAAAATAGATTCAGTTCTATTTGAATTAGACATATTTTCAGTTTTTACTTTAATTGGCTTCTACATTCCATCTAGAGCAATTTCTTTGATGATTTTCAAGATTATTAGAAGAATAAACAGGTCTTTATTATTTACCTTTTTAACAGTTGTAACTTTAATCATATATACTATTGTATTATTCCAATATGAATTAAACAGCTCGCTACTTTATTACTATATTATTGGCTTAAACATATTTGCAATCGTTTCACTAAATTTTTCTGATAAAAAAGAAAAATCTAAAATTAATTTAGAGTCATCTCTTGGAAGATTTTTAAACCCATTACAATACATTAAAACTGGTTTCAATTATAATGAGGTTGAATCAGAACTTACCAAATTTATTAATAACTCTAATGATTTAGTTTTCTTTATTAATGGTGATGATGGTATAGGTAAGACTAGATTTATTAAAAATTATATTGAAGAAAATTCGAAACAATATGAATTCTTTTATGGTGATTTTAACGAGTTTAATGATGGTGCTCAAAAAATGTATGAACCTTTTTATCAAGCCTTTTGCGAATCATCATTTAAAAGGTTTGATAAAGACAACAATATCTTCCTTGATCCAGAATTTTTCTCAGACAGGTCAACAACTTTCAATACATTAAGCAAAGTAACTAAAACTGCACTTGATACTGCTCCAATAAATCTTGGAGAACTAATAACTGTAGACAATAATGATAGTATTTCAGTAAATGAAATTTCAAATGAATTAGTTGATTTATTAATATCTGAGATAAATGAAAGATGTGTAATAGTTTTAGATGACTATCAATGGGTTGATAAAGCTACTAACGAATTATTAGTTTCATTAATAAATAAAGCTAAATCTAGAGGTAAAAAAACTTCTACATTTAAAATTATAATAATTACAAGTGACAATATTATTGATGAAGAATCCTATTACAAAGAATGTATAGAGGAAGTAATTAAAAATATTTCAGGGAAACATTTATCAATCAACCTAAAAATTAATAATAATGAAGAATTTTTAAATACTTTATTTAACACCAACGGATATAAGTATTTCAACAATGATTTAATTTATTTCACAAAAAATTTAAAAGATCATTTAACCCAAACCATCCAAGAATCCAAAACATTTATTAATCCTAAGAACTTGTTTTCTTATTTACAATCTCTTCATAATAATAATATTATTGGGACTGATGGATTGAATATTAGATTAAATAAAATTCCTGATGAAGATTTTCTTTATGAAGATTCGTCTAATCATCTTATGAAATCTAAATTTCAAAAACTATCTGAACAGCAACAAAAGTTGATTGAATCAGCTAGTCACATAGGATTCAAATTTGATGCTACAATTTTATCTTTTATTTGGAAGAGAGATTTTATAGAAATTATAAATGAATTAGAAAAAATTGAGAGTTTTGGTTTAATAGAAGATAACCTTGATCAAGATAACATCTTTGAGTTTACAAGTAAGACCTTTCATAAGTGGCTTAGATCAAATTTTAATAATGAAAATAAGGAAGTTTTCAATCAAAGGATTATAGAAATTCAAAAAAGAATTATTGAATCTGTAGAATCTAATGGAGAAGAGTATGTTAAAAACTTAGATATTGACGTTCTTAAGTCAATAAGTAATAGGTGTAATAAGTTTAGGAATGTTGATGGAATTCTAAGTCATTCTCTGAAGTTCAATTTAATTACATCATTTAGACTATCTAAGATCAATAAAATTAGTCAATCAACTTATTATCTTGAAAGAATTGAAAAAGACTTGTTTAGCCTTAATGAAAAAGAAATTGAATTATTAATTCAAACTCTTGATAATCATATGAGCTTTGATGATAATTTTAATAAAATTGACAGTGTGAAATCAAATAGTCTGTTTGATATCATTTTTTCTGTTTTATTAAAGAACACAAACCCTATTCAAAGATCAAGGTCAATGTTATTATTTATGCTTGATCTTTCAAGGAGAAAAAACCAATATAAAAATAAAGACATCTATAGTAAAAGAAGAGATAAGGTTTTAGAAAGTAAGATTTTTATTCAAGAAAAAGACATGATTAGATTTGATTTTTATAATACTCTTCTAGAGGATGAAAAAAACAAAATAGTTTTAAATAATTTAAAAAAATCTTCTATTTCAAGATCTGACTTTATTTTAACTTCTGAAATTTTAAGAGAATTGATTGAATTAAATAAGATTGATAAAGATTTGGATAATATGTATAGATGTATGTATAGCTGTTTAATGATTGAAAAAAACAGTGATGATCATAGTAAATTAGAACTTGATCATTTTGATAATGATTTCAAAAGTATTAAGACGACTATTAAGTCCATACTTCTGAATACATCAATAAAGCATAAAAAGGCAAAGATTTTATCTTTTTTATTATCAAGATTTGCTGAATATTATTATTATAAAAAAGAATTTACAAATTGTGTCTGGATATGTAAAAATGCTAAGGATTTGAATGATAATATTGGAAATTATAGTGAATTGGTAACCACTTATTCTATTCAAGGTGCTGCATATTTGCGACTAAATGAAATTGAATCTGCTGATGAAATATTCAGAGATTTATATGAATTACTTATAAAATCTAGTTATCAAAAAGAGTCTTTCTTATCTGTTTTTGAAGGCCTACTATACTGTGCAATAAAAAAGAAAGATTTTAGCACATATGAAAGGCTAAAAAGTGATTTTTACGAACATTTAATGTATATATCTTTCAATATGAGAAACAAAATTATGATTGAAAGTATTATTGATGATAAAAAAAGATTAATAGATCTAGAAAAACTTATTCCTAATCAATCTAAAAAACCTGTTAAAATATCTCAAGTGAATTTAAATCTTGCAAAGAAAATATTTAAACTTTTATACTTAATTTCAAAGGTTGATGGTAAAATAGACGAAAAAGAACTATATGATCTTGGTGAAAGTGTATCAGCTGTGACTCTATCTTTAGGCCTTAATATTAAAATAGAGGAAAAAGAAATTCAAAAAATTATTGCATCAACTAATAAGCTTGATAATTCTCAAAAAATTAAAATTGAATTTGAAAAAACATTATCAAATCTAACTGATAATAATGTGTATGATCCTGCACTATTAAAGTCAATTAATAATTTTATTTATGATATATCTATTGCTGACGGAAAAATTGATGAAAAAGAAAAAGAATTAATTAATATTGCTAATAGGTATTTAATTTATGAGAATTACTAGTATCATTTTTTTGTTTGTTTTATTCAATTCGCATGCACAAACAATTTTAAATTCAGAATCAATTATGATGAATCTTGATAATTCATCGATTCTTGCAATAGATATTGGAGGTAGTGTTGAGACTGGAAATGTAGAAATTGCTGAATTTAATTTTACTGGTCAATTAGGAAAAAAAATAGATAATTCAATTTTTAGATTAATTATTGGATATGAGTATGAGAGTGAGAGTAAAGAGGTTCTATCTCAAGACTATAGTGCTCAAGTTAGGTACAACTATTTAATTGGTGATGATTCATTTTTTTCATTTGTTCAGTCACAAAGTGTAAAATCAATTTCAATGGATCATAGAAAACTATTTGGTTTAGGGTTTAGAAAAAATATATTTAAAAAAAATCAAAATTATTTTGATCTATCTTTAGGATTGTTTTATGAAGATGAATTATATAATAAAAAGATAAAACCAATTAATATATATAACTACAGGTATAGTTTAAGTTCTTTCTCAAATTTTAGCCTATCAAATAACTTAAGAGTTAGTAATACTATATATTATCAAATAAAAACAAATAAAAGCTCAGATTATAGATTCTTTATTGAGCCAAAAATCTACTTTGAAATTGATGAAAATAAGAGTTTTTTCCTGTCAACAAGAAATAGATATCATTCGTTACCATACATGCCAGTCCAAAAAAACGACACTGAAACATCCGTTGGTATTCAAATAATTTTTTAATTTTAATTCAATAAAAAAAAAAATATGAAAAAAATAGCTTTATTTATGAGTATGATGTTAATTATTACATCATTCACATCATGCAAAACATTTAACTATATGAAAGAAGAAAATCTTTCAAAAGTTA
>JAYNOQ010000056.1:8130-9626 GCA_038113315.1 Flammeovirgaceae bacterium
CTCGTTTGCTCAAGTATCGAGTATATGTCTTGATAATCCTGATGATTACTACTTTTCATTAAGAAACATATCATCTGAAGACAACTTTGATATTTCAGATGCAAGGACCCAAGTTGAGCTAAAAGAGGCATTAACTAATCAAATTGTTTCTGAAATTCAAATAATCTCATCGAGCAATTTAAGCTTCACAAGAAATGGTGGAGAGTTTTCAGAGACAGAAGTCTTTAATTCCTTTTCTCAATCAACATCAAACGCAATTTTATTCAATCCGATGTTTAAGCTTTGTAGCGATAGCGGCTACGCAATAGTATACATTGAGAAAAAGAATTTTGATAATTTGGCGATTAATTATTTTAAATCTCTAGTAAGAAAGATTAATAGTGATCTAAATATTTACAATAGAAGACTTAATGCTAATCCTGACTATGAATTTAAAAATGAAATTTTAGAACTTCTAAGAGGATTAACAACTCTTGATTCATACTTTGGGTTGATGAATTCACTCGATGTTGAAGATTCTGTAATAAATAATTATTTAGATTTAGACGTAAAGGTTAATACTTTTCTAAGCTCTGTTAATAGTTTAGATAATAATATCATAGAGGTAGAATCTTTAATATCAAATAAAGAATTTACTAAAGCCTATGATCTTTTATCTAGTTTAGATATTAGATACCCAAGAGAAAATAGGCTTAAACCATTATTTAAAAATTATAATGATTTTGTTAGGCTTGCAAAAAAAAATAAAATTAAGGAGCTTAAAACAATATCATCCTCTAACAATTATCTTTCGCTCAGTCTAGGTTATAATACATCTTTTGTTTTAAGTAACACCCAATCAAGCGGATCACAACAAAAACTAGATGAGGGATCTGATAGATTTCATCCAAACCTACATTTAAGTTACTTATTTAATAACAGAAACAGAACTGCTGCCTGGGGGTTGTACTCAAAATACCATATATCAACTACTCAAACCTTTGATAATGAATATTCTGACTATACGTACCCTTTCTCTGATAGCTTTTTAGAAGCAGGAGTTCTTGGTCAATGGTATGCTTTTTCAAATATAAATTCAGAAAATTACTTAGATCAAGATGAAAGTGCTATGGCAATTTCTATTCACCTCGGAAGATATTTAAATAATTTCACATCAAGCACTGGGGAAAAATTGAACTTCTATTCTATTACACCTGGATTTGAGTGGTATTTTAACAACAAAGTTTCTAAAACCCGAAGAACATCTATATATTTAAGATATAGCTTCGTTGGTAGTAATTCAATATATAACTATAATACTGGGTCTTTAGGACTCACAATTAACTTTAAAAGCTTAAGAAAGCTAAGTGAGCAAGAGAAAGAAGAGATAGACAACGATTTTAAATTGATTAACTAAAACTCCATATGAAAACTAAATTAATTCTTCTATTTAGTTGCTTTTTGTTTTTTAGTTGTAATAAAGATGTAGTTGTTGATGATACTAGATTGAATCAAAG
>JAYNOQ010000057.1:0-9496 GCA_038113315.1 Flammeovirgaceae bacterium
CTGCAGGTATTAGAGAAACATCAGATAAGATTGAATCTATTGGTGTAGAAAGAGCTAAAGGAAAAATAGGCAAATCCAGAGTACTTATATACTTATTTGATAGGTCAGATATTAGTGAAAATGAGCTAATAAATGAGGTCGAGAGCTATAAAAGAGATGATTTAAACATTTTTATAGTTGAAAACAAAATTGATTTATTAAATAATTTAAATACAGATAGTTATAAAGACAATCTAAATCAATTAATTAAGTCAAAAAATATAGAATTACTTCAAATTTCAGCACTAAATCAAACAAATATTGAAGATCTTAAGAATGCTATTTCAAAAAATCTAAATCTGTCTTCTGAAAACAGTATTGTAATTACTAATTCTAGACATCTTGAAGCACTAAAAAATTCCCTTAATGCTATTGAGTCTGTAAAAAAAGGACTAAAAGAAGGTATTTCTGGTGATTTACTCAGTATTGATCTAAATGATGCTATTATTAATATTTCTATTATAACTGGTAAAATAGATATTGATCAGGATATACTAGGATCAATATTCTCTAAATTTTGTATTGGTAAATAAGTTTCTTTATTGATTTTCTTCTAATCACTTATAAATACTTATAAATACTATATAAATCAGTACTTAATAAGTTATAAAGATTTGTAATTAGTTCTAATATTTTGTAAATTTATGTTATAAAACATGTCGATTCAACTTGTCGTTTCGTGTCGATATAGAAAAATATAAATTTGAGCATTAAACATTATAATCATAAGCAAGTAACATTAACTTGTTTTTTTGATAAGAGAAGAGGATATCACTATATAAGATATAGACTTCCATCTATTAAGGATATTAATGGTAAGTATAAACAAAGGAAATTTAAACCCGATGAGAACCTTAAGTTTATCTTTAAAGAGGGTTTTAACTATACCCACCCTATTGAAAACGGTAAAGAAATCGGATTATCTGCATTAAAAGTAAGTGAAAACAAAAAATATCTTAAAAGAGTTAATGAAATACTAGCAGAGAGACAAACAGACATATCGAGAGGTGAATACACTATTCCTTCTAATTCTATAAATCAAGATTTCTATGAGTTTACTGAAAAATGGATGACAGACCCTAAGTCTAAACGCTCAAAACAAACAATTGCAGGATATAAGTCACTTATGAACCACTTAAAGACTTTCACAAACTCAAACGAACTTGCTTTTGAAACTATAGACGAAGATTTTGTTAAAAGGTTTCATGGATACTTAAATGAAGCTCCTTCTCATATTAAAACTACAAACAATGGTAAACTAAGTGGTGTAACTATTAATAAACGCTTAAAAGAGTTTAAATACGTTGTAGGAGAAGCTAAAAGAGCTAGAATAATAGATTTTCATCCATTTGGTGACATGAAGTTCTATACAAGAGGAAAAACTCCAAAAAGTTCTTTTAGAGATTGGCTAACCCCTGATGAAGTCAATATAATGATGAAAAATCCTATACCTTATGAATCAACAGTAAAGTTTTTTAAATTTTCTTGTAATTCGTCACTACCTTTTAAAGAGTGTTTTAATTTATGTTGGAATCAAATAAGAGATTATGGACAAGGTTCATCAGAGATAAGAGTTGAGAGGCAAAAAACGCAAAAGGAGTGGATAATTCCTATAACACAACAAGCAAGACAAATACTAGGAGATAGACAAGAAGGCGATAAAAAGGTATTTAATATTTCAGGTAATGTTGATGATATAAACAAAAGATTACAAGTTTGGGCAAAAATGAATGGTATAAATAAACACATTACTTCCCATGCAGGAAGAAGGACCTTTGCATACGCATACTATACAAAGACTCAGGATATAGTTGGATTGTCGAAAATACTAGGTCATAGTAAAATTGAAACAACTCAGAGATATATAGCGCCTTTCCAGTATGATTTAACTAAACAAATGCAAAAACTAAGCGCTACTGGATTATTTTAAATTATCAAAGAAGGCTTCAATATCTTGTTCTTTGAAGTATCTTTTTCCTTTGGTTGGTCTTGTATATTTTATTTTCCCTTGAGAGCAAATCATATTTAGATAACTTTCCGTCCAACCCGTAACCTCAAGAACATCTTCAGAATCTAAGCGCAGTTTCTTCATGTTGTAAAATTATTAAATGACTTTAGCACCTAAAAATTTAGTTGTGTTGAATTAACATAAAGTTTTTAACGTTATTTATATAATAAAACGTCATTGTTACAAGGCTCTTACCAAGGTTTTCTAGACTCTATTTTATTAACATATTAACATTCATGTGATTATTTTAAAATGATTGACGTAAAATGAATTGTGTGGTTGGTGAGATATCGATTTAGAAAAATTCAAATTTTTCCTATAAGTATTTAAAAGTTTAATAAATTGTAGTTATGTCAAACCATAACGAAATTTCATCCTTTATTTGGAACGTTTGTGATGATGTTCTAAGAGGATTATTTAAGCAGCATGAGTATGGGGATGTAATCCTACCTTTTGTTGTTTTAAGAAGATTAGATTGTGTTCTAGAAGGAAAAAAGGATGACATCATTAAAGTTCACAGAGAGCATAGAGATAAATTTGATGATACTTCAAAAATTATTCACACTAAACTCAAACTCAAATTCTCTAACTACTCCCAATATGATTTAAATAGATTAAAAAATGAACCCAATAAGCTTTCAGAAAACCTATATGACTATTTACATTCTTTTTCTACTAATGTTCAAGATATAATCGAAAACTTTGGATTACAAAAACACATTGACAAGTTAGAGTCAAATGATAGACTCTATATTCTTGTAGAAAAATTTACAAATATTGACTTACACCCCTCAACCATCGATAATCATATGATGGGCACTATCTTTGAAGAACTTCTGAGAAAGTTTTCTGAGATGAGTAATGAGACAAGTGGAGACCACTATACCCCAAGAGATGTTGTAAATCTTTTGGTATCATTAGTGTTCTCATCTGAAAAAGAGAAGCTTTCAGACCCAAATAAAATTATTTCTATCTATGACCCTTGTTGTGGAACGGGTGGAATGTTGACTACTGGTAAAGATTGGATACATAAGAATATTAACAAGGAGATTGATATTAACTTATTTGGACAAGAATTTAACCCAACTGCTTATTCTATTTGTAAATCTGATTTTCTTATTGCTGATGAAGGACCGGATAATATAAAATATGGCTCAACTTTATCAGATGACCTTCACTCTGAAGGCAATAGAAAGTTTGATTATATGCTAGCAAACCCTCCTTATGGAGTAAGCTGGAAATCAGATGAAAAAGAAGTAAAAAATGAATCAACACAACAAGGAGGTAGATTTTCTGTCGGATTACCTCCAATTAATGATGGTCAACTATTATTCCTTCAACATATGATTTCTAAAATGGAAGGTCAAGGCTCAAGAATAGGAATTGTATTCAATGCTTCTCCTCTCTTTACTGGAGATGCTGGTTCAGGAACATCTAATATTCGAAAATGGATAATTGAAAATGATTTGTTGGAATGTATTGTAGAACTCCCAGACCAAATGTTCTTCAACACAGGGATTTCAACATATCTGTGGATAATATCAAATAATAAAGATGACAAAAGAAGAGGTAAGGTTCAATTAATTAACGGGTCATCATTTTTTACTAAGATGAAAAAGTCATTAGGAGATAAAAGAAAATACATTAATGATTTGCAAAGAAAAGAAATCCTTAAACACTATATTAATTTTGAAAAAAATGAATATTCTAAGATTTTTGATAACGAATTCTTTTGTTACACAAGAGTTACAATAGAACAACCAAAAATTGAAAATGGAGAAATTGTTAGAGATAAGAAAGGATACCCAAAACCTGACAGCAAACTCAGAGATTACGAGAGGATTCCATTTTCAGAAGATATTGAAGAATATTATTCACGTGAAGTAGAACCTCACCTACCTAATTCTTGGATTGATTTTGATAAAAGTAGATTAGGATATGAAATTAAGTTCAAAAAGTATTTCTATAAGTACAAACCACTTCGTTCATCTAAAGACATTTCTGAAGATTTATTAAAGTTAAAAGATGAATCTAAAAATATACTTAACCAAATAATGGATTAATGAAGAGTTACGATTCATATAAAGATACAGGAGTCGAATGGATTAAAGATATTCCTAGCCACTGGGATAGACAAAAATTAAAATATTGTGGTAAAATAATTACTGGAGGAACACCATCGACAAAGAAAAATGAGTATTGGGATGGTGATATACCATGGATTGAATCTGGTAAAATTCATTTTAAAAAAATTAACATTAATGATGTAGATAGCTTTATAACAGAGCTTGGGTTTGAAAAATCTTCAACTAAAATGGTAAGAAAAAATTCACCGGTAGTCGCCTTAACGGGTGCAACATGCTCAAATGCTGGTTTTTTAACATTTGATTCAGCAATAAATCAATCAATAGTAGGTATTGAAGCTAATGAATTTAATTCACCATACTTTTTATATTATTATCTAGTTTCTCAGAAAAATCAAATATTATCTCATCAAACAGGTGGAGCTCAAGGTGGTGTATCAAAAACTGTTATACAAAATCTAGATATCGTAAAATTAGATATCAATGAACAACATAAGATTGTATCTTTCTTGGATACCAAAACCTCATTGATTGATTCTCTTATTGAGAAAACTCAACAAAAAATTAAATTACTTAAAGAGAAAAGAAATTCCCTTATCAATGAAGTAGTAATAAATGGATTAAATCAGAATGTAGAAATGAAAATTTGTAGTGAGGAATGGATTGGTGAGATTCCAAGTCATTGGGAAGTTATCAAGATGAAGTATTTAGTCAATCATATTACTGAAAAAGGTATACCTGAGAAAAATGATATAAAAATATCTCCTGAAAATGTTGAATCAGATACTGGAGTATGTTTTAATCTTTATTCAGAACATGAAAGCGAGGGTATGATTTTTCAGAACGGTGATATATTATTTAATAAATTAAGATTATATCTAAAAAAAATAATTCTTACGGAATATGATGGTTATTCATTAGGTGAAATGATAGTTCTAAGAACCAATAATAAGTTAGACAATAGATATTTTTATAAACTTTTATTCAGCCAAGGATTAATTGATTTATTGGAGTCACAATCAAAAGGGGTTAAATTACCAAGAGTATCTCCTGACGATATTCTTAATACTTATATTATTTGCCCTCCAATTCAAGAACAGCAACAAATTGTTGAATTTTTGGATAAAAAAATTAAATTGATTGATAAAACAATATCACTTGAAGAAAAGAATATTGAGCTTCTAAAAGAATATCATCAATCACTTATCTCTTCGGTAGTAACTGGTAAAAGAAAAGTAGTTTAATTATGACTTATACTCCTAAACCAACTGAAAAAAGATATGAAGCTCATATAGAGAAGGAATTAAATTCTTTGTTAGATAATGGATTACAATTCCACTCAAAAATTCATCAAAAAAATGATGTCTGGTATAATAAGGAATTATGTATTGTTGAAGATGAATTTATAGAGTTTTTTAAATCATCTCAAAAGGAAACCTACGATACACTTCAAATGAAGTATGGTGATAACACTAATGATAAAATATTAAAGAGATTAAGTAAAGAGATAGATAATAAAGGGTTAATTGAAGTACTAAGAAAAGGATTTAATGATGTCCATGGAGGAAATATAAAAACAATTTATTTTCAGCCATCTAGCTCTTTAAATGTTAACTATAGAAAGGATAAGTATGAAAAAAATAAATTTCTATTAGTTCGACAACTTCACTATTCACCAAACTCTAACAAGTCTATAGATATAGTAATATTTATTAATGGAATTCCAATTCTAACAATTGAATTAAAGAATCAGCTAACAGGGCAAACAATTGAAAATTCTGATAATCAATACAAATTTGATAGAAACCCTAAGGGAGAACCTTTATTAAAATTTCAAAGATGTCTTTGTCACTTTAGTGTAGATAATGATAAAATAAATATGTCATCTAAGTTAGAAGGAGAGGATACCTATTTTTTCCCATTCAACAAAACCTTAAATAACCAAGAAACGAATAGTGACGGATATAAGGTTGACTACCTGTGGAAAGAAGTTTTGACCCCTACTTCTCTTCTTGATATTATTGAAAACTTTGTTTTATTCACCCATAACTTTGATTTTGTATGGAGTGATGAGAAAAAGAAGGTAGTTGAAAAGAAAAAGCCAGTTCTTATCTTTCCAAGATTCCATCAATTAGAAGTTATAAGAAGGTTGAAGAGTCAAGTTTTTAATGATGGAGTTGGGACTAATTACTTAATTCAACATACTACAGGTTCAGGTAAATCCTACTCAATAGGATGGTTATCCTTTATGTTAATGAATCTTTTCAAAAATAACGGAAAGGATAGAGTGTTTGACTCAATTATAATTATTACCGACAGAAAAGTTTTAGATAAACAACTTCAGGATACAGTTACAAGTCTACAACAGGTCCAAGGCGTCGTTCAAAGAATAGACAAGAACTCAGAACAGTTAAAAGAAGCCCTTTCAAGTGGTAAGAATATAATAATTACCACTATCCAAAAATTCTCTGTTGTAGTAAATAGAATGAAAGAATTAAGTGGTAAAAACTTTGCAGTCATTATAGATGAAGTTCACTCTTCTCAAGGAGGTAAAGGGACAAAGAATCTAAACAAAACCCTATCTCTTAACCTGGAAGAAGAAATAGATGTCACCGATGATACTATAAATGATGAGATATCAAAGATTCGTTCTGAGATGAAGTCTCGTCAGAAACAAAACCATATTTCATTCTTTGGATTTACAGGAACACCTAAGCCACAAACTATTGAGGTTTTTGGAACACCTGTTGAAGGAACTACTCAAAAAAAACCATTCCATACTTATACAATGAAGCAATCAATTGGTGAAGGATTTACTTTAGATGTATT
Source organism: Flammeovirgaceae bacterium (assembly GCA_038113315.1). Classification (GTDB taxonomy): domain Bacteria; phylum Bacteroidota; class Bacteroidia; order Cytophagales; family MED-G16; genus MED-G16. Next base: position 6,961 of record JAYNOQ010000057.1, read on the forward strand.
AAAGTCATTTACTTCAGTAAAGAGATGGTTTAAATTAAAAGGTAAAGGAGAGGACGTTGAACTTCCTGAGAAAAGAGGAAAAAAAGAATTAATAAAATGGGTTGACTCAAATCCAGAAACTATTTCTAGAAAATGTAATATCATAATCGAACATCTACTTAATACAACTGTAAAATCAATAGAAGGTAGAGGTAAAGGAATGGTTATAGTTCGCTCTATTGAAGACTCTATTAAGTTTTTCATAGAGATGAATAAACAGCTAAAGGACAGAGGGTTACACAATAAAATTAAATGTGTCGTTGGATTTAGTGGAGAACAAGAATACAATGGAGAAAAGGTTACTGAGCATTCTTTAAACAAAGAAAATGGATTCGACAGTAAAGATATCCCAAAGGGCTTTAAAGACCCTTTATATAGAGTCCTAATAGTTTGCAATAAGTTTCAAACTGGATTTGATGAGCCTCTACTCCACTCTATGTTCATTGATAAACCAATCAATGGAGTTCAGTGTGTTCAAGCTCTGTCAAGATTAAATAGAAAAACAAAGGGTAAGAAAGATACTTTCGTACTTGATTTTGTGAACAAAGTTGAAACTATTCAAGAATCATTTCAGAACTTTTATCAAACTACAATTCTATCTGAAGATACTGACCCTAATTTGGTATATGATATCCTAGATAAGATTAGAAATTATGTATTATTCACACCTCAAGAAATTAATGATTGGAATAAAATCTTCTTTTCAAATAACAGAGATGATTCACAACTACAACCAGGATTAAATGTAGTATTGGAGAGGTGGAGAGAACTATCAGACGAAGACAGAGACTTGTCAAGAACTCAATTCTCTAACTATTGTAAGTTATACGGCTACATATCTATGGTTCATCAGTTTGATAATATTGAATTAGAGAAACATTATATCTTCTTTGAGTATCTAAGAAAGAAGTTCCCAGTTGACGGGAATGAAAGAATAGATGTTTCTGATTTAGTAGATTTAGAATCTCTGAACCTAGATATCAAAGGAAAATTAAACATATCACTAGAAGACGAGGATACAATATTTAATCCAAATGAATACGGGGATGGAATGATGCAAGATGAAGAAGAATTTGACTTATTATCAGAAATCATAAATGATATAAATGAGTTCTATGGTAAGCTGCCAGAAGGAACAGAAGAGAATTCTAAAAAGCTAATTGATTCAATTGTTAGTGATAAAGATTTTCAAAATGTAATTAATTCTAATAATACTGAATCCAACAAGAAAGATAAAATTAAAGAGATTTATGAAGCAAAGAATATTAAAACTCTTGAAACTAGTTCTAAGCTATATGACTTCTTTGAAAAGAAAGAGTTTAAAGACAAACTCATCAGAATGTTTATATCTAGACCTGATATGATACAGTCTATTCTAAAAGGAAACTGAAATTACAACAGTTTTTAAATAATTAGTTATACTATCAAAGATTAAGACTTACAAACAATGTTAAATCTTTTAAAGAAATACATAGTTAGGCTTAGGATAACTCTATCTTTTTTTCAAAAAGAATATTATGTGTTCAGCTATTCATTAAAATTTTCATTATCGGATGTTTAGGGAAAGATGTTTAAAATCAAAAAATAATATAAGTACCTGATAATCAATAAGTATAAATTAGTGATTTACTATAGGTTATTTATAATTAAGCTTTTAATTATTAGTATTTGATTAAATTAGAGGATGGGAGTAATCAGTTGGATATTAGTTTTTTTTGGTTTTATAATACTTATTCAATCATATCGAGCATTTTACAAAATGTGGATTGCTTCTGGTGAAGAAAAAATTACTTTTCTTGATATTATCATAGTAATTTCTGCTCTTGCTTTATTCGCTTGGGGCGGGATGTTATTAGAAGAAGGGAATTTGTGGGGAATAATCCCTATGTCTGGTTTAATAGCTCTAAGATATGATTGGTTTGGCCGTTTATATAGATTTTTTAAACAGAGGAAATATGAAAGAGAACAAGCAAAAAAACACGCCCTAAGAGAAACAGGTAAAAAATTTCTTGAGGACTTGAGGAAAGCACCTTACAATAATGACAAAGTCGGAAAGTCATTTGTTAGAAAAGTCTCAAAGAAGGAAAACTCTATTAAAAAATAGTTTCTTATTTTTTTAGCTTAATCATTAAACACAGTACCTAAACCCAAATGGATTCGGGTTAACATAAATCAATTTAACGTCGCAATTAGTCGTGAATAGTAATAAAGACTCTGTAACTCGCCTATTTATTGGTACTTTCAGTTATAAGGACTTTCTGTATTGGGAAGTAACTCTCAGTCATAAAAAGAAACCTCTAATTACTGTTTACTAAAATAGCTTTTTACTTCACCAGAGGTTTAATTATTATTTAATTTAATAATATGAAATTTTAGATTAATGTCCATACAAGAATCCTTATTACATATCCAGAACAAAAAATTCCAATTCCATAAGCTATATACCTAATAATCTTTGGAATGGACTTTAAGTTCTTTTGAGAATATTGTTCAGCTG
>JAYNOQ010000058.1:0-8721 GCA_038113315.1 Flammeovirgaceae bacterium
TTAAAGTCATATTTCCAGTAGCTTCAGCTGCAGGTAAAGTAGATGAATTTGAACTAAAATATGCTCCATATGGACAGCCTCTTATACAAAGGTTTCTGCTTTGACAAGGCCCTCTTCCATTATGTGATTTTGTTACATGTGCGACTCTACCTATAGTATAGGTTCTTCCAAATTTTTCAAATAAATTTTTTCTAAAATCTTTTTCAACACAATTCATTTCCATTGGTGGAAGAAATTTCGCATCTGGTAATTGAGGTAGATTTTCATTCATTCCGCTAACACCAATAAAATTTTCAACATGATCATACCATTTTTCTATGTCGCTGTATCTAATTGGCCAATCAATACTTATTCCCTCTTTAGCATTAGCTTCAAAATCTTGTTTACTCCATCGGTATACCTGTCTACCCCAAAGAAGAGATCTTCCACCTACATGATATCCTCTTATCCAGTCAAAAGCACCTTTTTTTTCTGTATATGGTTGCTCTGTGTCTTTTACCCACCAATGTTTTGTAGACTGTTTAACAGTATATCCTGTTCTCAACTGAACCGGGTAATCTTTCCTTTCTTTAGCAGTTAATTGATCTCTATATGGAAGTTCCCATGAATTTTTATTCATTGTCGGATAATCTTTGACATGTTTAACATCTCTTCCTCTTTCAAGAACTAAGGTTTTTAAGCCAGCCTCTGTTAATTCTTTTGCTGCCCATCCTCCACTTACTCCTGTGCCTACTACGATAGCATCATAGGTATTATTTTTTTCAGCTTGATTATTAATATTCATTTTAAGTCTAGTTAATTCAATATTAGTAAATATTTTTCTTTTTAAAAATTTGTAATAGATTAATTAAATTGAAAATGTGATTCATTTATTTTTTAGCTTTTTATTTTTAATTCATCCTATATATATCAGTTCAACTAATATTTTAATTGATGATTATAAATTAGAGATAAAAGTTAAATTGTTTAGGGACGATCTTGAAGATGGGTTAAGGAATTTTCATGGTCTTTCCATTTCGATTGACTCTCCAAATAAAATAGAGAAAAATATAGATCTAATTAATAAATATATTAATGATAAATTAATCCTAAATATTAATAATGAAAAGATAGTTTTATCTGCTAATGATTTTTCGCTAAAAAATGATGTGTTAGAGATATCTTTTTTAAAAAATTACTTGAATGAAATAAACTCAGTTAGGTTAATAAATAGTTTGCTTGTTGAAATATATAATATTCAAAGTAATGTTGTCTTTTTAGAAATTGATGAAAAAAAATATTATCATCAGTTTTCTTCAACAGAAACAGAAAAAACATTATTTATTAAATAATTGTATTATAGATTCAGTACTAACTAAAACACCTGTCCTAATTGAATTTTCTATATCTGGATAATAGAAAGGTGAGTGAAGAGCTGGGAGTGCGTAATTCCCTTCATTATATTTTTCCATTCTTTCTTTAGGTACAGTTCCTAACCAATATAATACAGTTGGTATATCTTCCTTAGTACTTCCATATCTAGCAAAATCCTCTCCAACCATTTGAGGTTCTGAATCAATAACATTTTCTTTTCCAAGAACTGACTCTGAAACGTTAACCATTATATCAACTAAATTTTCATCATTATAATTTGCAGGAGTATACAATTCAGGTATTATTACCTCTGGCCATCTAGATTTATCTAGACCCATTGATGATGCTATACCGTTACAGATTTCTTTTATTCTTTTATGAATTAATTTTCTAACTTCATCTTTATATGTTCTTACAGTAAGTTGTAAATTCACTTCATCTGGAATGATATTATGTTTAGTTCCACCTCTTATAGATCCAACTGTAATAACTGCATCATCAATAGGGTTAATATTTCTACTAACAATAGTTTGTAATTCCATTACTATTAATGAAGCAGTTACTATTGGGTCAATTGACATATGAGGTGATGCTCCATGTGCTCCTTGGCCATATATCTTAATATCGATTGATTCAGTATTAGCCATAGTATAACCTTTGCCAAATCCTACTTTTCCACTTGGAATTGTTGGTGATGAGTGTAGTCCTATACCATAATCAGGAATAGGAAACTTTTCGTAAAGTCCTTCATTTAACATCATTGCAGCTCCAGCACCAATTTCTTCGGCAGGTTGACCTATCATCATTACAGTACCACTCCATTCATTTTTTCTTTTAGCAAGGGCTCTGGCTGTACCGGCCCAAACTGCCATATGCATATCGTGTCCACAAGAATGCATTGTACCTACTTCATTACCATCAAAATTTCTTGTTTTCACTTTACTTGCATAGGGTAGTCCTGTCTTTTCTTCCATAGGTAGCGCATCTAAATCAGTTCTATACAAGATGGTTGGTCCATCACCATTTTTTAGAATTCCAACAATTCCATAACCTCCAAAATTTTCAGTAACAGAGTAGCCAACTTTTTTAAGTTCATTAGCTAATTTTTGAGCGGTCACTTTTTCCATCAATGAAATTTCAGGATTTTGATGTATATCTAAATAAAGATTTTTTAAGTAAGGAATATCTTTCTCTAATTCATAAATAAATTTATTTTTATTTACGGAGGCAGAAAGAATAATTAAAATTGTTATAAATAAAATTCTATTAATCATAGTTCTTTTATTTTAATATTTCTATAATATACCTTAGTTCCATGATCTTGAAATACTATTGGTCCAGTTTTCGTCTTTGCAAAACCTTCCCAATCTCTAAATTTAGAATTATAAATTAATGCATCCCATTCAGGCCCTTCCAATGGAAAACTTATAGCTCTATTTCCATTTAAGTCGATATTGCCAACATTCTCATTATAATTTATTTCGATCAAGTAATGATTCCATTCTCCTGTAGGGTTTGCAAATAATTTAGTAGGAGCTACCATATCATAAAGAGCTCCATTCATATGATTAAAATTAGCTGTATCCTCTTGCCCATAAATATCATCGTCTAATACTTGAATTTCTGCAGCAGTTAAATAAGGAACTGAGTAATCTTTTGTCTCGTTAACTCCCCAGAAAATCCCACTGTTTCCGCCTTTTTCTACTTTCCACTCCAGGGATAAAATGAAGCTAGTATAACTTTTATTAGAAACAAGACCATTATTACTATTGCCTTCACCTGGATAGTAGACAAATGCGCCGTCTTCAACTTTCCATCCAATTACTGAATCAGATAAATAAGTGTGCCAGTTATTAAATGTTTTTCCATCAGTTAATTCAACCCAATCCGAGTCAGTGCTATTTTCATTGGTTGAACATGATATTAAAATTAATGATATTGCTTGGATAATTGAATTTTGAATCTTCATTTTATTTATGTTTTTTATAAATATATATAAATTATTATTTATAAATAAAATCATTTATTTCCTTATAAATAATATCCTTTTCAATATCATTATGCGGTTCGTGATAAATATTATCGAATAAAATAAATTTATTACTTGGGATTGAGTTAGCAATCTTCTCAGTCCCTTTATATGAAATTATTTTATCATTTTTTCCATGATAAATAAATGTTTGAACTTTAATTCTAGATGATCTTTTCAATACATCTTCAATAGTTTTCAAAATTTCTGAAAAAAGATTTAAAGTAATTTTATCATGAACAAGAATATCACTTTCGTAATTAGTAACAACTTTCTGATTTTTAGATAAATGGGAAGTATTAAGATTATTGCTAAGTTGTAATCTAGGAATTATTTTTTGAAATATTTTATGGATAAATAGAAGATGTTTTGGAATTTTTAATTCTGTTTCTATCCATGGAGATGATACAATTGCTTTTTCAATTTCTTTACTTTCTCTATCTAACAAAAATTTAAGACAAATTAGTCCTCCTAGACTGTGACCAAATAAAATAATAGGTGTATCTAAAAATTTTTTCCTTATATAAATTATTCCATTTTCAACAATATTTATGTAATCTTCAAAGAATTTAATATGTCCCCTTTTCCCATTACTTTTTCCGTGACCTATAAGATCGATACAATAAACTCCAATATTTTTTTGGGTAAGGTTTTTTGCAAAATCTTCATAACGACCGGAATGCTCACCTAATCCGTGAATTATAAATACATTTTTCTCTGCTTTTTGATTTGGCAACCATTCCCTTATAAAGATTTTATATTTAGAGTCTATTTGCAGATACTTTCCAGAAAAATTCATATTAAGAAAATGCTTGGATTCCAGTTATTTCATGTCCAAGAATTAACAGATGAATATCATGTGTTCCTTCGTATGTAATAACTGATTCTAAATTCATCATATGTCTCATCATCGGATAATCATTCGTTATTCCCATTCCTCCATGAATCTGACGTGCTTCTCTAGCTATTTTAAGAGCAATCTCTACATTATTTCTTTTTGCTAAAGAAATTTGAGCAGTAGTTGCTTTTCCTTCATCCATTAATTTTCCTAATTTCCAACATAATAGTTGAGCTTTAGTAATTTCTGTTAGCATTTCAGCTAATTTTTTTTGAATTAATTGGAATGACCCAATTGGTTTATCAAATTGTTTTCTCTCTAAAGAATATTTTTTTGCTGCGTCATAACAGTCCATTGCTACTCCAATTGCTCCCCATGATATTCCATATCTTGCTTTATCTAAGCATCCTAATGGTGCTCCAAGTCCGTCTTTATTTGGAAGTACATTTTCTTTAGGAACTTTTACATTATCAAATACTAGCTCACCAGTCAAACTTGATCTTAATGAAAGTTTTCCATCAGTTTTAGGTGCAGAAAAGCCCTCCATATCTTTTTCAACAATTACCCCTTTAATCCTTTTATTTTCATCTTTTGCCCATACCACTGCAATATCTGCTTTTGGTGAGTTTGAAATCCACATTTTTGATCCATTCAATAAATAGTGATCTCCTTTATCTTCAAGTCTAGATATCATTCCTCCTGGATTTGAACCATAATCTGGTTCAGTTAATCCAAAGCATCCTAGTATTTCTCCAGAGGCTAATTTAGGAAGATATTTATTTTTTTGTTCTTCTGAGCCATATGCCTCTATTGGAAACATAACAAGAGAGCTTTGAACAGATGCAGCTGATCTCATCCCTGAGTCTCCTCTTTCAAGTTCTTGCATTATGAGTCCATATGATATAAAGTCTAGACCACCCCCTCCATATTTTTGTGATACATTTGGACCAAAAATTCCAGTTTCACCCATCTTTTTAACTATTTCTAAAGGGAAGTGATTTTCTTCAAACCATTTTTCAATATTTGGTGAAATTTCTTTTGAAACGAAATCTCTTATAGAATTTCTTATTAGTTTTTGCTCTTCAGTTAGAAGGTCATCTATGTTATAAAAATCAACAGGCTCAAATTCTCTGATATTGCTCATATTTTATTTATAAAAGTAACATATAAATGCTAAAGTATATAAAAAAGTTGGGGAATTTATATGTGTTTTAAATACGTTATAAATCTGCACTAAAGCTATAAAAAATGCTAATTTTTCATTAGTTTTAAAGAAGTTAAATCAATCTATATTATGCCAAAAAATTCTGAAGATAAAAAACAATATTCCGCTGGTAATATTCAAGTCCTAGAGGGCTTAGAAGCAGTAAGAAAAAGACCAGCAATGTACATTGGTGATGTTGGAGTAAAAGGCTTACACCATCTTATTTGGGAAGTAGTTGATAACTCAATTGATGAAGCATTAGCCGGTCATTGTGATCTCATAACAGTTCAAATTAATGAAGATAATTCAATTACTGTAAAAGATAATGGAAGAGGTATTCCAACTGGTATGCATCCTAAAGAAAAAAAATCTGCTTTAGAAGTTGTTATGACTGTATTACATGCTGGTGGAAAATTTGATAAGGATACATATAAAGTTTCAGGAGGTCTTCATGGTGTTGGTGTATCTTGTGTTAATGCTCTTTCAGAAGTGTTAACTGCAACAGTTCACAGAGAAGGAAAAATATTTGAGCAAACTTATAGAAGAGGTATTCCTGATCATGATGTAAAAGAAATTGGAAAAACAAAAGAAAGGGGAACTATTGTTACATTTTCACCTGACAAAGAAATATTTACTTCACTAGAATATAAATATGATACTGTCGCCTCAAGACTTAGAGAGTTATCCTTCTTAAATGCAGGAATTAAAATTGAATTAAAAGATAAAAGAGAATTAGATGAAAACAATGAACCTAAATCAGAAGTATTTTATTCTGAGGGAGGCTTAACTGAATTTGTTAATTATTTGGAAGGATCAAGAGAAAAGTTAATTCCAAATCCTATTTATATGGAGGGGAAAAAAGAAAATTTTCCTGTTCAAGTTGCTTTGTCCTATAATATGTCTTATTCTGAAAATGTAGTTTCATACGTTAATAATATTAATACAATTGAAGGAGGAACCCACGTTGCTGGATTTAGAAGAGGTTTAACTAGAACCTTAAAATCTTATGCTGAAAAGTCTGGTCAACTTGATAAAGTAAAAGTTGATATTTCTGGAGATGATTTTAGAGAGGGCTTGACTGCAGTAATTTCCATTAAAGTAGCTGAACCTCAATTTGAAGGACAAACTAAAACAAAGCTTGGTAATTCTGAAGCAATGGGAGCAGTTGACGTTTGCGTTGGTGAGATGTTAGGTGACTTTTTAGAAGAGAATCCGAAAGAAGCAAAACAAATTATTTCTAAAGTTATTTTGGCTGCTCAGGCAAGACATGCTGCGAGAAAAGCAAGAGAAATGGTTCAACGAAAAAATGTTCTTACAGGAACAGGTTTGCCTGGAAAGCTAGCAGATTGCTCAGAAAAAGATCCATCTCTTTGCGAATTGTATGTTGTTGAGGGTGATTCGGCAGGAGGTTCTGCAAAGCAAGGAAGAGATAGAACATTTCAAGCTATTTTGCCTTTAAAAGGTAAAATATTAAATGTTGAAAAGGCACAAGAACATAAAATTTATGATAATGACGAGATAAAAAATATCATAACTGCCTTAGGTGTTAAATTTGGAACTGAAGAAGATGAAAAAGAATTAAATCTTGAAAAACTTAGATACCATAAAGTAATAATTATGACTGATGCTGATATTGATGGAAGTCATATAAGAACATTGGTACTTACTTTCTTTTTTAGATATATGCGACCTTTGATAGATAAAGGATATTTGTATATTGCTCTTCCACCTTTATATCAATTATCTAAAGGTAAAAGGGCTGAATATGTTTGGTCTGAAGACGAAAAGGATAGGATGGTAAAGGAATTATCTAAAGATGGAAAAGAGTCATCAGTCAACATTCAGAGGTATAAGGGTTTAGGTGAAATGAATCCTGAACAATTATGGTCAACAACCATGGATCCTTCAGAAAGATTATTAAACAAGGTAACTATAGAATCAGCAGCTGAAGCAGATGTTTTATTTTCTAAATTGATGGGAGATGAGGTTGCGCCTCGTAGAGAGTTCATTGAAAAGAATGCAAAATATGCTAATGTTGATGTTTAAATTCTTTTTTCTTTTATTTTCATTTTTATTTTCATTCAATTCATATTCATATTGGCAGCAAAGAGTTGAATATAAGATTAGTATCGACTTTGATCACAAAAACCATCAGTTTCTTGGAGAACAAAATTTAAAATATTTTAATAATTCAAAAGACACTATTAATAAAGTCTATTTTCATCTTTATTTTAATGCTTTTCAACCAGGAAGTATGATGGATGTTAGAAGCAGGTCCTTACCTGATCCAGATAGAAGAGTAATGGATAGGATTTCTAAGTTGAGTAAAAATGAAATAGGATTTCACCAAATAAAAAAGATAGAGCAAGACGGAAAAAGTTTAATACACCATACTCAGGGTACTATATTGGAAGTAGAATTAGCATACCCATTAATGCCTAATCAATCAACAGATTTTTATTTAGAATATTTAAGTCAAGTTCCTGTTCAAATAAGAAGAAGTGGTAGAAATAGTAAAGAAGGTATTGACTATTCTATGGCACAATGGTTTCCAAAAATTGCAGAATACGATGAAAATGGATGGCATGCTAATCCTTATATAGCTAGGGAATTTTACGCTCCATGGGGGGATTTTGATGTTTCAATTTCAATTAATAAAGATTATATAGTTGCTGCAACTGGAATTCTTGAAAGTAAAAAGAAAGTAAATAATAAAAATATATGGAATTTTAAAGCTAAAGATGTTCATGATTTTGTTTGGGCAGCTGATCCTGATTATGTTCATGATATCCTTAAGGTTGATTCCGAGAATTTAGAGCTTCATTTTTATTATCAAAAAACTAATGATGAAATGGTGAGTAATTGGAAGCGATTGCAGGATGATACTGCAGATGCTTTTAGATATATAAATAAAAAATTTGGTAAATACCCTTATACAAAATATTCTGTTATTCAAGGTGGTGACGGAGGAATGGAATACCCTATGGCGACTTTGATAACTGGTGAAAGATCATATCCTAGCTTATTATCTGTAACTGTTCATGAGGTTTTACATTCTTGGTATCAAATGCTTCTAGGTACTAATGAAAGTTATTTAGCTTGGATGGATGAGGGATTTACATCATTTGCTCAGAATATTACATTTAATAATGAATTTAATGACATATATAAACTAGACTCAAAAAATCCACTTGAAGGATCTTATAATAGATATTATAATTTTATAAAAACAGGTTTGGAGGAGCCACTTTCAACCCATTCTGATCATTTTTCTACAAATCAAGCATATGGTGTCGG
>JAYNOQ010000059.1:0-8615 GCA_038113315.1 Flammeovirgaceae bacterium
GGTAAACTATAAATTTACCTATCTCTTCTGATTTCATCTTTTCTCTTAATATTTTCCTGGCATATTCTGAGGATATACTAGTAAATTTATTCAACTTATTTTTATCAGAATTGATCAATAAATTTATAAACTTGCTACATACTACACAATAACCATCATAAAAAATGATTCTATTATCTACCTTAGTATCTGAACCCATCCTTTTATTTCTTTAATACTTTCAGAATCATCAAGAATATCAAAAGTAACTATTGCTGAATAATAATATGTATCTGAAGGAAGACTTACACCGCTTTTATTTCTTCCATCCCAATTGATATAAATTCCATCAACAATATTTTCTTGAGAGTCATGACTAAATACTTCTTTACCTGTTCTATCAACTATAGTTATTTGTACAGACTTAACAAATCTTGGGCAGTCAGAATAATTAAAATCAGAAATCGATCCATCAGAGTAGAAAGGAGTGAAATAATCATTTTTTCCATCACCATTTGGAGTAAATACATTTGGAAGATAATATTTTGGGCAATTATCTCTTCTTATTGTATCAGAAGGTATGCTTTCATTACCAGATCTATCAAGAGCAGTTATATAGTAAGCACCTTTTAGATTTGTCAAATCTTTATGGACAAAATAATTATCATTAACAGTTCCAACTAGTTTAAAGTTATTATCACCATTACTAGAAAAATAAATATTGAAAAATTTACTATCTAAGTAACATGGATCATCATCGATTGTCCATTCTATCCTATTTTCAAAATCTTTTGTTTGACAAGATTTATCAGAAAAGTAATTTTCACATAAGAAATCATCGGAAATTTTAAAATTAACTGGTGGGCATGGAGGAGTCAGATCATTTGTTTGAGCACAAATTTTTTGTGAGTTGTTGATAAGTTTATCTCTATAAATAAGATTAAGTGGAAGCTTATCATTTTCATAAGAACCAGATGTTGACACATAATAACAATATACTTTATTCTCATCAAGTGGTATATCCTCAAAAGATCCGTCGTCTAAATACCTAAAACCATTCTTAATTACATCCACAGAGTCTATAAGAATAAAATCCTCGGGTTGATTACCTTCAACATTATTTCTAAAAATATAGTGCATAGGATATCTAGGAGAACTATTTGACCAAGGCACATCAAATTCCCAATTTATTTCTATACTACTTTGATTTCCATTAAGTTCAGCTCTAACAGTAGAAGTTGGTTGAGATTGATCAAAAGGAATGGAATCATTATCTGAAAAAACTTCAATTTTGTAATTATATACATTATCAAGAGTATTTAGATTTGTATCTATATAAAATGTATCTGACTGAATACTAGAAGTAAATAAGATATTATTTGAATTAAATCCTTCTAATCTATTAACTCTATATTTGAACGGTTTTGAAAAAATTGTTGTATCTATCTCAAAAGGTGGAATCCAATTTATTGTAACTTGACCATTCTCTAAATCAGTTTCATCAATACTAACTTTAGTAGTTACTGGACCCGAAGCTTCAATAATTATACATTTTTCTTCAGAAACATAACTAGTACCACCCTCAGGAAGTGGAAACTCAGCTAAAATTCTATAACAATATTTTGAACCAGGTGCCAAACCTTTTCCTTGATTATTATCGATAAACAATATTTGATCTCCATCAATCTCTCCAATCATAGTATATCCTGATCCTTCAGGCATACCTATCTCACAGTTTTCAGGCTCATATTCAAAACTTCCAATTCTTCTCCAAACCTGAATTTTTTCAGCATTATCACAGCTATATAAATCCCAAGATATTTGGGAAGATCTATCAGGTTGAGCAACTACTTCTAAACCTTCAGGTGCTGGAGCTACGATTTGAATTTGCCAATTTTTGAATTCAACAAGTCTTGGTCCATATGGAGGATCATCGGTTATTTTAAATTGTATATCATAGGGTCTTTCTCTAACATGAGAGCAGTTTGTTTCCCACTCAAAAATTAATTGACCAGGTGATTTCTGGTAAGAAGCTGGAGATGGAAAATAAACTGATGGAGAAGAAATAAATTCAAAAGGTCCTCCAAATGCTTCAATTTTTATATCGTTAAAATTAGGATCTTCACCATTAACAGTATCTAAAACTAGAGTTCCCGCCTCAACACAAATTGGATCTAATGTCTCGAGTAAAGGTCTTTTGTTATCTGAAGTATCAATAATTACTTGCATATCTCTTGTAACATGTCCAAGCTTAAACCACTGATTACCAACTTTTCTCCACTCAACAACTCTAAATGCAAAATTGTATTCACCCTCAGATCCTGGAGCATCCCAGACCAGATCACCCGTAATTGGATCTAATGTAAAAATAGGTGGACCAAGACCACCTTCTCTACCTTCATTAAAATCTTTATAAAAATCTTGAAAATTGGGATATCTATAATTTGTGACCTCATTTAGATTATCCTGCAGTGGAATAACTAACTCATAAGATAAACTATCTCCGTCTGGATCAAAAGCACCAGGATTATGTATATACCTTATGCCTAAAATACCATTATCTATTGGTGGAATTAAAAGAACAGGAGTATTATTTAACCCAAAAAAAGGATCAATAAGTATCTCTGTTTCAATAAAAAATGGAGTATCTACAGAATTTTCCATATTTACTATTTCCGCATTTCTATTTTGCTCAAAATAACTAACAACATACCTACCCGGAGCCTGAAATGTATGTACTATTTTAAATAAATTTAGAGCTACCTTATTTTCAAGAAGTATTTTTTGCGAGTTTAAAACAGACTCATCTAGTACCTCGATTATATTTCCGTCACCAAAATCAAATCTACCTCCTCCAAATTCTACCTCTGATCCTGTATCGGTATAACCAATAATTGTAAATTCATAAATTAAACTTGTAGATGATATTCTTTTTGCTATTATTTCACCTGCTCTAATATGTGTAGAATACAGATCTGCAGTATAAAAAATTACAATCGAAAAAATTAAAGCTGTTTTAAAAAAAATACGCATAAACAAAGTTAGATATAATACGGATTTATTTATTAAATAAACGAAATTGATGGAGTTTATTATCTAAAAAATTATAATTCCTTTATAAGCAATATATAAACAGGTAGATGGTCACTATACCCATCTAAATAACTACCACCTGCAAAACTTCTAAAGGGATATCCTTTAAATCTACCAGATTGATTAAATAGATATTTTTTATTGTAGATGAGAGACTTATAAAAAGAAAATTGTTTAAAACTACTATCAAGATAAGTACCTGAAAATATAATCTGATCGAATAGGTTCCAATTATCCCTGTAGGCAAGTGTTCCAACCCCCTTACTATGCATCTTCTCAAATGGATTATACATATCATTCTCTTTTACACTATCTCTATCTTTTTTTGCACGAAGAATCTTCTTTATACTTTCATTTTTTGGATCATCATTAAAATCTCCCATTGTCAGAATTTTTGGCTTTTCATGTATAGACATAATAGAATCAATTATTTCAACATTGAGTTCAGCAGCTTTATTTCTTGAAGGCCTTGACCTCATCTCACCTCCAGATCTTGAAGGCCAATGATTTACAATAAAAAACATTCTTTCTCCCTCTAATAAACCATCTACTACAAGCTGATCCCTTGAATAGTAAGGCTTTCCAGAATTGAAATTAAATAATTCTAAAAAATGACTATTCTGATTTAAGACTTCAAAGAAATCTCTCCTGTAGATTAAAGCAACATCAATACCTCTAGCATCAGGTGAATCAAAATGAGAAATACCATAGTTTCCATTTTTTAATTTTCCAGTATTGATTAAATCTTCAATAACCTCCCTATTTTCTACTTCTGAGAGACCTACAATCGTCGGAAGAGAATTTGTTTCAGAATATCCTATCTCAGATATTACTCTAGATAAGTTCTTTAATTTTTTATTATAAATTTCTGATCTCCCATCCTCAATCTCCATAATTGGACTTGCCTCATCATTTTTATTTACATCATTAATTGTATCAAAAAGGTTTTCAACATTGTAGAAAGCAATGGTGTGTATTTTATATTTTTTTTCTTGAGCTACAGAAAAATTTATGCTAAAAATTGATAAGATGAATGATAATAAAATTATTTTTTTCATGATTGAATCTTATTACTCGAAAATAATATTTATTTAATTAAATGTTAGTAATTTAGAGCTAATTGTAATGCGAAATTTTCTATTCTTAATTTTTCTTCTCCCGAACCTAATACTTGCTCAAGAAATCAAAATTTTTATCACTGACGCAAGCACTTCGAATCCAATACCTAAGGTACAAATTGAAACAAACACAGGTGAAAAATATGTGACTGATGAAGAAGGTGAATTATTACTGGGTAGAAATATTTCTGAGATAATAATCAGCAAGGATGGTTATGTAACAACTACAAAAATTTTAACTGGCGAAATTGTTATTATTGAATTAGAGACTGAAATTTTCAGTTCTGATGTTGAGTCTGGAATAATTTCATTATCAGACTTTGATTTAAGTGATGATAGTAACACTAGTGACTTTGCTTCAGGCTTATTAAGTTCATATAATGATGTTTTCCAAAGTATTGCTGCCTATCAGTTTGGTCCTGCAAGATTTAGACAAAGAGGATACGATTCAAGAAATAATAAAATTCTAATGAATGGAGTTGAAGTCAATAAAATATATGATGGCAGACCCCAATGGAGTAACTGGGGAGGATTAAATGATGTACTAAGAAATAGAGAATACGGCATAGGATTAGAAAAATCTAGGAGTACTTTTGGAGGCATTAATGGATCAACTAACTTTATTTTAAGAACTTCTTTATACCAAAAAGGACTTAGAGTATCTTACTCATCTACAAATACAAGTTATACTAACCGTTTTTTAGCAACCTATTCTACAACTCACAAAAATTGGGATTTTACTGTATCTGTAAGTAGAAGATGGGCTGAAGAGGGGCACTTTCAAGGTACATTTTATGATGCTAACTCCTTTTTTGTAGGAGTTGAAAATAAGATAAATGATTCCCATAGTATTAATTTCTCCGGAATTTTTGCATCTAACAGAAGAGGTAAATCATCGCCTAACACTCAAGAGGTGTATGATCTTCAGAGCGAAAACTATAATTCTTATTGGGGATGGCAAAACGGAATGAAAAGAAACTCTAGAGTAAAGAAATTAGAAGAACCTATATTTCTTTTAACACATTATTGGGATATAAGTCAAAAGTCAAATTTAGAAACCAGTTTATTTTATCAGTTTGGAAGTATGGGAAACAGTAGATTAAATTACTCAAACGGACCAAATCCTGATCCGTCGTACTACAGAAAACTTCCTAGCTACTACTTAAGAAATTTTGCTGATAGACCTGAGCTCTACACCTTGAGTGGAGAAAATTTTTCTAGTAATGCAAATTATTACCAAATTGACTGGAACAGAATGTATGAGGTAAATATTAATAACTCTGAAAATAAAAGTGTATACATGTTATATGAGGATAGAGTTGATGATAATTTATTTCAATTTAACTCTGTACTTAATACCAATATCAGTGAAAGTTTTGATTTAGATGTAGGTATTAACTATAAAAATCTTACCTCTTTAAATTTTGCAAACTCTTTAGATCTTCTTGGGGGTTCATTTTATATGGATGTTGACAGTTATAGAAGAGGAGATGAAGCTCAGAATAACTTAAACCAACCAAATAGAATTATTGGTGAGAATGATCCCTTTAAATATAAATTTGAAATAAATTCAGAGTCAGTAAATTTATTTTCAAATTTAGAATTTAACGTTAAAAACTTTAGCATAACTGTTACTCCTAAAATAAGTTACTACAGTGTACAAAGAGATGGAAAATTCAGAAATGGTGTTTACCCAGAAAATTCATATGGAAAAAGTGAAAAGAAAGAATTTATTAATGGAAGTGTTAAATCTAATTTGGAATACAAAATAACTGGAAGACATGTACTTAGGTTTAGTGGAGCATACATATCAAGACCTCCTACTATTAGAAATTCGTTTTCAAACTCTAGAGAAAATAACAATTTTGTAGAGGGTATTGATGCAGAAAACATTTACTCTTCTGAAGCCACATATTTCATGAATCTTGAACCAATTAAATTAAAACTTACTGGGTATTACTCAAGATTTAAAAATATGAATGAGATATCTTTCTTTTTTGCCCAGGGTCTCGCTGGTTTAGAAGAATCGTCTGATTTTGTTTCAGAGATAATGACAGGTTCCAGTAGAGACCACTATGGAATAGAGTTTGGAGTTGAATCTAAATTAAGTAGTACTGTTAAATTATCTGGTGGTGTGGCACTCGGTGAATATGTTTACACAAATAATCCTAACCTTTATCTTACCTCAGATGATATTACAGGTATCGCAGATTATGGTACTGCTTACATAGAAAACTATAAAGTACCTGGCACTCCACAAAGAGGTTATTCATTAGGACTGGAATATAGAGATCCAAATTATTGGTGGGTAAGTGCAAATGGAAATTATTTATCAAATAACTATATTGATATATCCCCTATTATTAGAACTGAAAGATTTTATGTTAATCCTGAAGATCCAGATGGATTTCCTTTTGCAAATGCTAGTGAGAGTGAAGCAAGAAGGTTGTTAAAACAAGAAAAATTTGATGATCTATTTTTACTAAACTTCTTCAGTGGAAAATCTTGGAAGATAGATAACTACTATATCGGAGTTATTCTTAGTGTAAATAATATTTTAGATAATAGATATAAATCAGGAGGATATGAGCAATCTAGAAATGCTAATTTCAACCTGCTTAAAGAAGATATTGATAGCTCTTCAAGAATATTTGGTCCAAGATACTGGTACGGATACGGAAGAACTTATTACTTAAACGTTTACTTTAGATTTTAAATTTTTTATATGAGAAAATTTTATAACATCATATTTTCATTATTACTTCTAGGATGTGTACAAGACGAAGATTTTAGTGTGCCTCCTCTAGAGTGTAATGATCCAAACCTTACTCAAACTATAACAGCAGAAGATCTTTATAAAAGTTCTAACGCAACTCCAAAATTATATGAAAATGATGATGTTATTACTGCTTATGTTGTTTCTTCTGACGAGGGTGGTAATATCTATAAAAATATTTCCTTTGTCGACGGTGATGGACATGGTTTTAATATAGCAGTTGATAAATATGACACATACACATTTTATGAGCCAGGTAGAAAAGTTTATATAAGTCTGAAAAATCTATACTCTCAGATTGATTTTGGAGGTTTAGAAATCGGCGAACTATATAACAATACTCAAATTGGTAGAATTCCAGAGCTTTTAATTGAAGATTATATTCAAAGAAGTTGTGATGTAGTGGATGAGGAAAATCTTGTTAAAAAAATTAGTTTAGCTGAAATATCCGATGAATACTTATTCTCTCTTATAGAACTTGAAAACGTACAATTTAAGGACAATGAAATTGGAGAAAACTTTTACAGTTCCTCAAATGAATTAGGTGGTGCAACAAATAGATATTTAGTAGATGATAAAGGATATGAACTGATTGTCAGAACTAGTAGTTTCGCTGATTTTGCTAATAATCCCCTACCTGAGGGTAGCGGTAAGATTAGAGGGATTCTTACCAGATACAATGACGATTATCAATTATTTATTAGAACTGCAGCTGATGTTGATATGACTGGAGATAGATCAACCATAAATATTTTAGGTATAGGAGCTCTAAAAAGTAGACCTGAAGGAGAAATTTTTGATAATGTTTTTATGGAAGGTGTAGTAACAATGTCTCCAAAAGATGGAAATATAACTGACAGAAATATTGTCATGCAAGATGAGACTGGAGGAATTGTAGTAAGGTTTGATGGTAATGTTGGTAATCAAGTTAGTGAAGGTGATGTTCTAAGAATTGCACTTAATGGCTCATCTGTTGGCTCATTCGCTGATGTTAAGCAAGTTTCAGATATAGAATTCAATGGAGAAATTGGAGGAGAAAAAATAGTGACTAAGGTATCTGAAAATGCTGCTATGCCTACTCCAATTAAAGTTACTTTAGCAGAATTAAAGAGTGGAGACTTCCAATCTGTTCTTGTTGAAGTTGAAGATATACAATTTATAACTGATGACGTAAATAAAGCCATAACTGGGACAAGAACTATCACTGATTGTTCATCAAAACTTGGAATTTATACAAGATCCAATGCATCATTTGCTGATAACAAAACTCCTGAGGGGGCTGGAAAAATTATAGCAGTTGCATCTAATTACTATGATGAAAAACAATTACTACTAAGAAATACATCAGATTTTTCTTCTATGACTAAAGAAAGATGCGCAGAGCCAGATGCTTTATTCTACGAAAATTTTGAAGGCATCTCTAACACTGGCTATGATGTCTGGATTAGTTTGGATGGCTGGGATAATATTAGTGAAACAAATGGGACAGAAAAATGGGAAGCTAGAGAATATTCAAATAACAAGTATGCTCAGATATCTGCATATAATACTGCTGAAACTACAATGAGTGTATGGCTAATAACCTCAGAAATAGATTTAGATAATTCTACTGGTGAAATTTTAACTTTTCAGACTAAGGATGGTTATAA
>JAYNOQ010000060.1:0-8398 GCA_038113315.1 Flammeovirgaceae bacterium
AGCAGCAATGGCTGATACTGCAGAAACATTCCACCGGGCTTTGGAAAAGGGCTTAGAAACTAATGAACCGTTTTTAATTCAGGCCAATTTGTAGATTTATAATTATGAATAATTTTGTTATAGAATGTTATTATTTATCAATAAGGTTTATGTTTCTTAAGCAAAGAAAAATAAATTTTGATTATAATGATTGAAATAAAGATTATTTGATAATCAAAAAAAGGTAATAATGAAAATTGAAAATATAGAATTTTTTTATTTATCAATGCCTGAAGTAAATAATTCAGTTGATGGTAGTCAGGATGCTTTGTTAGTAAGAGTAACTTCAGGAGATCATGTTGGATATGGTGAATGTGAAGCATCTCCTTTAACTTCGATTTCAGCCTATGTCTGTCCATTATCACATGGAGCATGCCGTCCAGTTAAAGATACTGTTTTAGGTGAAATTATTGAAAAACCTGAAGATATTCATAGGTTAAGAAATAAACTTCATTTAAATAGTATGGATCTACTTCAAGCACCCCATACTTTTTCAGGTATTGAAATGGCATTGTGGGATTTAATGGGAAAAAAATACAATGAGCCCGTTTGGAGTTTATTGGGTTATAAAGAAGTTTTTCCAAAATTAGCCTATTTTTCAGTATTATTTGGTGATAATCCTGACATTACTTACATGAGAGCAAGAGATGCAAAAAAATTAGGATTTAAGGCAGTAAAATTTGGATGGGGACCAATAGGAAAACTAAATAGTAAAACTGACGCAGAACATTTTATTGCAGCTAGAGAAGGATTTGGTGAAGAAAACTACGTTATGGTTGATGTGGGACAAATTTTTATAGATGATGTTGAAAAAGCTAGTGAAAGAGTAGATATTCTTGAAAAAATAAATGCTACATGGCTTGAAGAGCCTTTTCACGCATATGAATATGACTCGTTCAAAAATTTAAAGAGTAAATGTAAAAGACTTAGAATTGCCAGTGGTGAAGGATGTCACAATACTTATATGGCAAAGAATTTAATGAAATATGGTCAAATTGATTTTGTTCAAATTGATTGTGGTAGAATAGGTGGAATTGGACCTGCAAAGGAGATTGTAGATTTCGCCATAAAGAATAATGTAACTTATGTCAATCACACTTTTACTTCCCATTTAGCATTGAGTGCCTCAATGCAACCTTTTTCAGGAGTTGAGGATTTTTTTATCAGTGAATATCCTGGCAATCCAATGAAACTTGCAACTGAGATCACAGTTAACTCAATTGATAAAGATAAAAATGGATATATAAAAATACCAGATGGACCAGGACTTGGTGTAGATGTTAATCTACCTTCATTAAAAAAATATTTAAGAAATGTTGAAATTTCAATTGATTCAAATACTATTTTTCAAAGTTCAGAATTATAAAAATGTTAGATTATAAGATAATAGAAAAAAATAGATGTCAACTTGGTGAAGCACCAATATGGCATCGAAATAATAAAAGTTTTTACTGGTTAGATTATATTGATAACAATTTTTTTAAGTATAATACTGTTTCTGAGGAAGTAGAATTTATTAAACTAAGCTTAGAAACACCACTTGGTGGCCTCGTTCAATTTGATCAATTTAACAAATTTTTAATTGGGGCGGTGAATGGTATTTTTTTATTTGATTTTGATAAGAATAATTCAAAATTATTTTTGGATCCAGAAGAAGGAAATAAAAATATTATCTATAATGATCTTAAAATTGATAATAGTAAAAGACTTTGGGTCGGTACTTCCCATAAGGATGAAAAACTACCAGAAGGTTCTTTGTGGTGTATAAATAGAGATCTTAGTTATAAAAGAATAGATACTAACTTTATTGTCTCAAATGGTCCAGCATTTTCAAAAGATGGTAAAAATATATATTTTAGTGATTCATTTAATAGAACTATTTATAAATATAACAATTCAAAAAATCTTGATTTGATTAAAAGCGAAAAATTTTATGAATTCAAACAAGAAGATGGTTTTCCTGATGGTCTTACTGTGGATGACAATGGCAACATATGGGTTGCACATTGGAACGGCGGTAAAATATCTCAAATAAGCAGTAGTGGAAAGCTATTAAAAGAAATTAAATTGCCATCCATGAACATAACATCGTTGTGCTTTGGAGGAGATAATTTTAAAGAACTTTTTATAACATCAGCTAAAGAAGAGGTAAGTGAAAGTGATTTTAAGAAATTTCCTGAATCAGGTTCATCATTTTTAATAAGTCCTGATTCAATCGGTTATGAAAGTGAAATATGGGAATCTTAAAAAATTGAGCTTATACCACCATCAACAGATAAGTTTTGCCCGGTAATGTAATCAGAATCATTGGAACATAGAAAACATGCTGGGCCAGAGATGTCTTCTGCTAAGCCAGTCCTTAGAAGTGGTATACGTTGATGTTTAAGATATGTGTCCTTAAAAAAATCAGTTTCATATTCGTGGCCAGAGCCATCAGTTAATAAAGCCATCCTTGTATTAATAAATCCAGGACTAATGCTATTTACACATATACGTTTTTCTCCTAATTCCACAGCTAAGCATTGAGTAAAATTAATTATTGCTGCTTTCGCTGTTGAGTAAGGAATGGAGTCCTTTGATCCTCTCATGCCCATAATAGATGATATATTTAGAATCTTGTTATAATAAGAATTTACTTTAAAAAGTTCTAAAAATGTCATGGTCGAATTCAACAATGAATTCAGATTATTGTTTAATATAAAATTGAAATGTGTAACATTTAAATCTTCCAATTTTGTTGCATCTAAAATTGCAGCATTGTTTACTAGTATATTTATTTCTTTGTATTTTTTTTTAATTTTTTCTTTTATGTCAAATAAATTAGATTCTGAAGTGAGATCTACCGTATGAAAATCAAATTCTTTTTGATTATTAAAATTTTTATCAAATGCATTGCAGTCAATATCAAGAATAATAGTTTTAGCTCCTTCAGCACTAAACCGTTTACTTATTGCGGCTCCAATGCCTTGTGCACCACCAGTAATTACTGCAATTTTGTCTTTTAATATATACATGTTAATTGACAATATATTTTTCTATAATTTCATGGTCTGGTTGTACACCCAATCCTGGTTCCTCCGGAAGATGAGCATATCCATCAATTATCTTTACAGGGTTTTTAGAGAGCTTTCTTGAAATTTCACCATTTTCGTTACAATACTCCATAACAAGTGAGTTTGGAATAGAACATAGAAAATGGAGTGATGCAGAAGAATTAATATCAGTTGTGAAATTATGATTACAAACTTTTATACCACAAAGATTTGCATAATTTGCTATTTTCATTGCCTGAGTTATACCACATCGAGTAACATCAATTTGAGCTATATTAATTTTTCCTACATCAATGAGTTGTTTAAATCCTCTAAGAGTACATTCTTCTTCTCCAGCTGCTATATGTTGAACGCAATTATTTGACAATTCACCATAACCAGTATAGTTATCAGGATGTAATGGTTCTTCTATCCAAAATAAGTTGAATGGTTCATATTGCTTGGATCTTTTAATCGTTGTTTTAGCATCCCATATTAGTCCTACATCTAACATGAAATCATTTTCACCAAGAGCTTTTCGTATTGCTTCAACATAATGTAAATCTTTACTTTCATTTAAACCAAACGGTTCCCATCCAAATTTAACACCTGTATGTCCTGTATCTAGAGCGATTTTTACTCTTTCAATCGTATCTTCGATTGTGTACTGAAACATATTTGATGAATAAACACGCAGTTTTCTTTTAAATGGGCCGCCTAATAATTGATAAATTGGTAATTTTAAATATTTACCTTTTATATCCCATAGAGCTATGTCGATACCAGCCATTGCCTGGATAACTGCACCTGATCTTCCAAAATATAATGTGCTCTCGTACATTTTGTTCCAAAGATATTCGATCTCTAGTGGATTTTCATTAACAATTATATTCTTAAGTCCATTAACAAGTGTATGAGAAAAAGGAGCATTTATAATTGCATTTGTAACACTGGGGCAACCATCAACTTCACCCCATCCCTCAATTCCATTATCTGTTTCAATTTTAACAAGTAATGCATCTTGTGATGAATCAGTCCGAGCATCAATAATTTTCTCTTTGAGATAAAAAGTTTTTATATCAGTAATTTTCATTTTATTCCTGTTAAAGTAATTCCTCTAGTAAAATTTTTAGATAGAAAAATAAATAATATTAGTAGTGGTAGACATGCCAAAACACTGATGGCTAATTGTTCAGGATAGGGCGTAAAATAAACTCCTGAGAAAAGTGATATAGCTTGTGGCACAGTTCTCATTTCAGGATTAGAAACTATAATTAGAGGCCAAAGGAGAAGATTCCAAACCCATTGTGAATGAAAGATGATCAATGCGAATATTGCAGTTTTAGCTGAAGGTAATGCAATTTTCAAAAATATTTGAAATTCATTTGCGCCATCTATTCTTGCGGATTCTATAGTTTCTTTTGGCAGTGTATAAAAAAATTGTCTCATTAAAAAAACACCAAATGCGGTAAGACTTTCTGGTACAATTAATCCAAGATATGTATTATTAAGACCTAGGTCCTTCATTAAAATAAATAACGGAACGACTATAGCTTGAAAAGGAATCATTATTGTCGATAAAACTATAATAAAAAAAAAGTTACTATATTTAAAATTGTAGGTGGCAAAGCCATAACCTGCTGTTGTACATAGGATAACTGCAAGTAAAACAGCTGCTATTGTGACGAAAATACTATTAAAAAAGTATCTTGGAAAATTATATTCGCTATAATTCATTAAATTAGTGTAAGCATCGATTTGCCAAATCTTTGGAAATATTTTGACCGGTATGGCAAGAACTTCTTCATTTGGCTTAAATGATGACACTAGCATCCAGAAAAATGGAAACAAAAACAACGTACTTAGAACTAACAGGAAAATAAAACGTGTACTTTTAAGCATTATAAATTTGACTCAGACTTAAATAACCTAAGTTGTATAATTGAAAATAATAATAAACTTGCAAAAAAAGCAACTGATATTGAAGATGAGTAGCCAAATTTTGTAAACTCAAAAGCTTGTTTGTATATTAAAAGTGCAAGAACCTCTGTAGATCTTCCTGGGCCACCTTCTGTCATTACATATTGTTGTGGAAAAGCAGCAAATGAAAAGATTACACCAGAGACAAAAACAAGGATAAATGTATTTTTCATTTGTGGTAATGTAATATAAATCAGTCTTTCAAAATAATTAGCACCATCTACTCTAGCCGCCTCATAAAAGGTGTTGGGGACATTTAATAATCCTGCAATAAAAATAATCATATAGTAACCGGTCATTTTCCAAACATTTACTAATATCATAGAATATGGAGCTATTTTAGTAGATGTCAGCCATTTTACTTTTGTCCCAAATAAATCAATAAATAAATTTGATAATATCCCAGTTGATTGAAACATAAATTGCCAAACTACTGCTATTGACACCATGGTTAAAATTACTGGAATAAAGATTGCTGATTGGAATATATTTTTAAATTTAAAACTTTTTTCTAAAATCAGGGCAAGAATAAATGATAGAATAATTATTAATACAATACTGATTAGGGTAAAATGAAATGTTGTAATATAAGAGTTCCAAAATCTTTTATCATTTATCATTTTTGCAAAATTTGATAACCCTACATATTTCTTTTCACTCAATAAATTCCATTTAAAAAAAGAATAATGGAATGCAGTAATCATCGGATAAATTAAAAAAATACCATAAATGATTAATGTCGGTAGAACAAAGTAAAAACCGGCAATCTGAATTTTTTTGTTATACATATTTTTGGTGGCACCGCGTTAACGGTGCCAATAAAAAATTTACATATCTAATATACTGCCTACATCATCTTTCAACATAGAAAGTGATTCTTCATTTGAAATATCTTCAAACAATACTCTTTGTACAGAAGCACCAACAGCATCCTGAATTTCAGCAAATTTTGCAGATGCAATAATTGCAGCTGCATACTCGAACTCTTCACCGAAAACTTCATAATTAGGTATGTACTTCGCCGCTAGTTTTTTGTCCAAAGTTTTCCTTGGTTGAAACCAACCATGAACAATATATTTTTCAGGTCGATTCTCCAGGTAATTTAGCCATTTCCAAGCTAACTCCTTGTTCTTTGCCTGTTTAGAAACAAAAACACAATAGCCATAAGCAACTCCACCTATGTTTTTACCATCTTTGAATCTTGGATACTTTATAGGCATAACTTCATCTCTTTTGACGGAATAACCATCTAACACACCCCAATACCATGTCCCGCCTGTTAAAAACTGTGAAGTTAATCCATTGCCGAAACCTTCTCTTTCATTTTCAAAAAGACCAGGATCAAATATTCCATCTTTGGTAGCCCAATTAGTAAAAGTTGAAAAAGCGTCCAATGCTTCTTTTGTATCTAAACTGGAATATAGGCCTTTTTCAGATGACCAATCTAATCCTTTTTGCTGCATAAGTGAATGCAGTATAAGGAATGGAAATATTGCTGCTTTTGTATTGATTGCAAATCCATTTCTGGTAATTTGATCTCCATTCTTTTCTGTTAGAATTTTACCTAACAATTTAAATTCCTGCCAGGTTGTTGGAATATCCTTTTTTGGATCTAACCCAGCTTTTTTCATATGATCAATATTGATCCATGCAGCATAATTACTCATTTCATGAGGGATGCCATAATATTTACCTTCATAAAAACCCCCTGTTTTCTTAATCGCTCCAGGCAACCACATGTCTACAACTTCTTGTATTGAATTCTTCCCAAATGCTGAGGGTATGATTTCTGCTGTAGTACCATTTGCCATGAACCATGGAGATTGCATATTTGGCATAGCAAATGTTTCCACACCATTTGCAGTTAGAGCTGTTCTTACTTTTGTTGGCATATCTGCATCGGCAACTAATTGAATTTTTATTTCTACATTTGGATTTTCAGACATGAAATCCTTTGCAGTACCCATGATTATTTCATCATATGGTGGCTGAGTCCAATGTATGTGCCTTATAACCTCTTTAGCAAAAGATACACTACTAAAAGCTATTAATATAGCTAACGAAATTAAATTTTTCATATTGATCCTTAATTGAAGTATTTAAAAAAATGAAATTATGTATATAATTAGATTATTTGCATAGGCATCCTTTCTTTATGGAAGAAGTTTATAAGAACCTACTAAAGGGTAGGTAAGTACTTGTCTAAATCCTTCTGCATATTTGTAACCAGGAATATAACCCCTATATGAACTT
Source organism: Flammeovirgaceae bacterium (assembly GCA_038113315.1). GTDB lineage: Bacteria > Bacteroidota > Bacteroidia > Cytophagales > MED-G16 > MED-G16. The sequence goes on from JAYNOQ010000060.1 coordinate 7,305, forward strand.
TGTTTTCTCATCATATTACTAGGAGTGTCATCAAATAATTCTATTAACCAATCATTTTGACTTATGTGGCAATCTAACATTTCTGTTTTGATATCTATAACACTTGAAATGTCTACATAATGTTCTGGTTCGAAACCAACCCCACCAATACTATCCATATAAAACATATGTGGGATATTTTTTAAATGATTAAAATTAGTTTCTACAAGTCTTACTGACACAGGTATTTTTGAATCTTCAGCTATTTTACCTGCATTACGATGGTCAGGATGATAGTCATTTTTATTATGTATAAAAACAATATCTGCCTGAGATTCTCTTATTGCGTCTATAAATTTATTTCTAGATTCCGGTGTGTCATATAACCATTCATCATCAAAGTTCATCCATATCAATTTAGCATTGATTAATTTACAGGACTGCAAACACTCATTTTTTCTTATTTCACTTATTTCAGTTTTACTTAAAGTGGGCGAACCAACGTTCCCATTTGTGGCAACAGCAATAAATATTTTGTGACCTTGTTTAGCGTATAAAGCCAAAGTTCCAGCACATAGAAATTCAATGTCATCAGGATGAGCACCAATTGCTAAAATATTCATAAACACTCCTTATTCAATATTTGATTCTAAAATTTTTAGTGCGATATCTTTTTTTCCTGTTTTAAACATATTAAAGATTGCATTATGCTCATAATATATTTCAAGAGGATTTTTAAATTTCTTATAACTTCTTATAAAATGCCCTCTTAGCCGATTAACGATAGTATTCCATATAATAATTACATCACTCATTTCTGATCGCTCTATAATAATTCTATGGAACATAATATCTTCTTCAGCTATTTTTTTGAAATTTGTGTTTTCACATTCTTGCTTCATTCTTTTTAAACATTTATCCCATTTTAAAAAGTCTGAGTCATTAATTTTATCAAAATATTGACCAAGTGCATAAAGTTCCACTGTTTTTCTTAGTGGAATTACTAAATTTATAATTGCATCATTATTATAACTAGTAACTTTAGAGCCATAATTTTTTCTTGTTTCAACTAACCCTTCATTTGTCAGTTGTAATAAGACTTGTCTGATAATACT
>JAYNOQ010000061.1:0-8170 GCA_038113315.1 Flammeovirgaceae bacterium
GTTAAAAATTTTAATGAAATACTTAGCGATATAGATTCTAAAAATCAATTGATGACAAAGTCAGAAATTTTAAATAAAATGATGGCGAATAATATTGGAATCTCATTTTTTCCAAGAGAAGGTATATTTAATCAATTGATAGCGACAGGAAGTTTTGAATTAATTGAAAATGAGGAGCTAAAGTCATTATTACTCGAAATTTATAATCATCAAAGTAATAGAAATTACGCAACATCATATCAAATAGATTTATTAGCAATTAAGTTTAGTGAAACAATACATAAAAATTTCAGAATTAACTCAGAATATAATTATAAGGAAGGTCAAATATATGGTAGACCAGTAGTGAAAAATTTTATTTTTGATGAAAAATTTTACTACTCTAATGAATTTTACGGATTATTATCAGAGGGGAAACAAAATGGGAATGATTACTTGAGATTACTAGATGATATTAGTGAAAACTACAAACAAGCCAAAATATATGCTCAATATGAAATAGAAGATTAGTATAGTAAATGCATCTTATCTCTATTTCTCCATCCTGCCTGAGACTTATACTTTACAAAAAAAATCTTTAAATCACTTTGAGATTTATATTCAACAAAAAAAATATTCTTATCTGCTTGACTTTTATATTTTACAAAATACCAAAGACCATCATTTCCTTTTGCTTGAGATAAATAATCAACTTTAAATACCTTAAGATCAGCCTGGCTTTCATAATCAACAATAAAAATATTTAAGTCTGAATCTGATGAGTATTTTGATGAAAAAATTTTTTGTGAAAATGAATGATTAGAATTTAAAAAAATTAAAATGTATAAAAGAAAGAGATATCTACTTATCATTTTCTATTTCTGAAAAAATTGAGAATGCCATTGTATTAGCAGATTTTGCATATTTATTAGCTTCTGTAGCTTCCTTTTTTATTTCTTCTAATTCAAATAAAGCATACTCAACAGTTGAGCTGATTTCATTTAATTTATTTCTTGTCTCGTAATTCTGATATGCTAATATCACTAAACCAAAAAAAGTTAAATTTCGAAAGTTTAGATAACCCTGTATTCTTAACATATTTTTCATAAATTATAATTTAGTTTTTTCATTTGTGTTTAAATGTTCAATAATTGCATTCTTTGCAAAAAATAAGGAAATAATTAGTGTAACAATACCCCCTACCCATAATCCAGGAACAAAGTCTAGATATAGGAAGTAATCATAGATTGCATGAAGTATTATTGGAGCTATAATTGAGAGAGAAATATAGAAAAACTCTTTTTTTCTTCTTGATTTCGCAATACCAAGATAATATCCCATAACTACTGCAAATACAAAATGAGCTGGTATAGCTGATAGCATTCTAAATAAGGCAATTGAAGTATTTCCCTGAAGAACAAATGTTAAGTTTTCAGCTGTAGCAAAACCCATCCCAACAAAAACAGAATAAACTATACCGTCAAAAGGTTCATCAAAAGCTTTATTTGGATAAATAATTAGTATTACTACAATAAATTTTAAAAGTTCTTCTGTAATAGCTACTGTCAGTGCCTCACCTCCTACTTGAAGAAAAGGGTTATCTAGATTGATAAAGCTAAAAACATACTCTAAAATATCTACATCCAAGTGAAGATTAATTGCACCAAAAATAAAACAAAGTGCTAAAAGCCAAAGAGGCTCCCTGTCTTCCTGATCAAGGTTATAGATAAATATCATAATTAGTATTCCTGGAGATATTGATAAAGAGACTAATAATAAATCATACCAGTCAAACTTATGAATTAAGATTAGGGGATAAAATAAAACCAAGTATAGAAGGGTAATAATTAAAGATCCATACAAGCTTGATTTTATTAATTTATTCATAGTTTAAAATTTAAGTGAAATCATCCACTCGTCATATGACAAATTATTCTGATTATTGTCATATGCTCTAGCCCAACCCACTGATAAAACAGAAGATAAATGAGAAAACATCACAAGCTTTGTGTCAAATTGAATACCAATATTATTAAAATTTTCTTTAATTTCTGGAGAACTTGGAAGAGTTGAAATTATATCATTTGAGACTAATTTACTTGCAAATACTGATGGAGATACATGTGTGACAAAGAAATTAAAAAATCCAAATTTTCTAAATCTTAAAGGAGGCAATATTAATTCCCCCATTACCTTATAAAAACTTTTTGCAAGTAATAACCTATTAGAGTCAAAGCTAACTCCAGGAAATGAGAAAATACCTCTATACATTTTTGAAGAACTATTATCTATATAATTATTTCCAAAAGCTGCAAACCCAAACCTAGTGAAAGGGTTTATGTTTTCACTAAATGAATTTCCAAATGAGTTTCTTATCCATAACGAAGTATGCTTCATTGGTAACTGTAATCCAAAATCAAATTTACCATATGCTTTTGGATAAAAATTACCCTCTGATATAGATGAAGATAGAGATAATGAACTAAGTACACCCTTCTCTGCATCTACAGCACCCACAGATCTTTTTATATGTGAGTAAGATAAAGATCCTTTAAGATCATAAAATAAGTTGGTATTAAACTCATCTTCACTAAAATTAATTTGCTGAAATTCTGGTGATTGGTCTAAGCCATAATATCCTGAAAATCCTAAACTAATATCTAAAATATTTGGAGGATCATAAACTATTGAATTTGAATAATTAATTCCAAAATTTAATCCTTTTCTTGATCTCTGTGTTGGTCCAAATAAATCATAAAAATTGGCCTTATTATATGAAGCAAAAATATTGTAGTCTCCTGAAAGAAAACCATTAAATCTAACAGCAGAAAAATTTATTGATGAATGTATCTGCTCATCTTTATCAATATCTTGATTACCTTCAATTAATCCATTTTTCCAATCGTTTGGAGTATATGATATTGAAAAATCAAGTTCTCTAAAACTAAATGGATCTGCAAAATTAAATTTGTATCCCACACCAATATTATTTTTATAACCAACAACTATAGGATAAGCATAATTTAAAGACATCTGCTTACCTGACTTATAAAAACCTTCCGAAGAATTAATTTCATTCCCCTCAAATGAACTAGCTGTAGGAATATCAGTTTTCCAGTCTTTCAGTACTGGATGCTTTTCAATTGTTTTATTTCCTAAAAACTCAATGGAAGAAACACTTTCTACAGGTTTATTATCTATGAAAACAGGAGCAAATCCGTCACTAGTATACCTGAAGCAAAACATTTTTTCAGAGTCAATTTGAATAGGTCTGAAGTATCCAGTTAGTGCATTAGACATTACCTCTATTTCTAAATTATCAACATTAACTCTAAAAATATTACTCACACCTGAATAGAAGGAAGAACCAATCAGATACTTTCCATCATCAGTAAACTTAAAAGTTTGAGGAGATGCAACTTCAAAATTAAAAACTTCATCAAAAATTATATTTTCCTTTTCTTGATTATTGAGAGATGATATATCATAAATATTTAGATACTGATTGCCAAAATAATCAGCAACAGCTGCACTAAGTTTTTTACCATCAGGAGAAACATCCAAATCAAATATATCATGGCCAAATGGAAGAGTATACTTTTGTTCCCAGATAGAATAATACTGATTTGGATTATCAGAATTAAATTTTGGAATTCTAATCACAGTATTTATACCATTCAAATGCATAACAGCCCAGAGAGATTGATCTTTTTTATTATATGCTAAATCTCCTGACCTTAAATCTTTTTGGAGAAGTATTGATTGACCATTTTTTAAATTATATGAATATAAATCTCTACTTGCACTATTGTCTGTAGTATAAAATAACATGTCATTGTCCTCATCATACGCTAAAGAAGTTACGTTAAATAATGCCGGTCCTTTGATATCTTTAAGTTTTTTTATTTTCCCAGTTTCAATATCTAGAGAAGCTAGATGAGGTACTTTACCAGGGTAATTTACAGCTACATATATTTTACCTCTTTTTCTATCATAGAAGGCATGTGAAACACCACCTAGAGCTTTATCTGAAATCTTGGTATCTTCAGTAATTTTATTTTGCTTTAAATTGTCAATATTATCTTTCTGAAATTCTTTCTCAAACTCTATCCAATTGTTCCATGAGTCAGAAATATTTAAATCAAAAACATGTTTGAAATTGGCAGCAAATCCTCTTTTACTTCCATCTCTTCTTTTTATCCAATCTATTAATTGATCTGGACTATATTCATGAGCTAGATAACTCATAAATCGAGTACCATAATAATATGAGTTAGCTTTAGACATAAAGTCAGCTGTTGTACCCTCTGACTCCAGCCCTTGTGCTGAATAAATTCTAGAATCCTCTAATACTCTAGTTCTAAAAAACATTTCATCATAGTTACCCAAGGCATTCCCAACACCTCCCGCCATCCACGTTTCAACAAAGACAGCAATTCCCTCATGAAGCCATCTTGGTGAATAATACCTAGGACTTGTCAGATAACTATAAAACATAGATATAGGATGGTCATTTGTGTTAGCAACTTTTCCTCCAAAAAATTTCTGATAAAAAACATCTGAGCTGGATGCACCATCTAGAGCAGCAATATGAACAAGTTCATGATTCATAATTGCAAAAACCCTCTCTCCAGCAACAGAAGATTCAAAAGCATAATTCATTGGAGAAATACATGTTGATACAAAATTCACTGGAACCGATGTAGCTCCTCCATTACCATAATCTCCAAAATCTTGAATGAATACAGAAATTTTTTCTCTTGGCTCATATTCAAATAAATCTCTATGAAAATTTAGTGCACTATGAGCACACCTGACCGAATGACCTAGTACATATTTAGTTCCTAAGCCAAAACTTACAACATCAAAATCATCTGTTTCAATTTTATCGAGCTGTGAATACGATATATTAATTGATAAAATAAAAGTTAAAAGAACAAGTATATTTTTTTTCATATTAAGAATTTATAGGGTTTTTGACCAAAAAAAAAGGAGAAAATAAAAAATTTTCTCCTTTACATGAATTCAAAAGATATTCTTTACATATTCTTTTGAAATCTAGCTCCTTTCATGAACTTCTGAAAATCAGCTCCTTTCATAAACTTCTCGAAGGTCTGACCTTTAGCAAATTTTGCATAAGCTGAGCTCTTCATAAACTTTTGGAAATCTCCTCTCATCATGAATTTTGCAAAATCAGGATTTTTAGCAAATTTCTGGAAAGAAGAGCTTTTTGCAAATTTAGCAAAATCAGCTCCTTTCATAAACTTCTGAAGATCAGCTCCTTTCATAAATTTCTGAAGAGTTGCGTCCTTCATGAATTTTTGGAATTGCGCTCCTTTCATGAACTTCTGGAAATCTGCTCCTTTCATAAACTTCTGAAATTCTGCATCCTTCTGAAATTTTTGGAAATCAGCTCCACTCTTCATGAATTTCTGGAATTGACCATTTTTCATAAATTTCTGGAACTCTGCACCTTTCATAAATTTCTGGAAATCAGAAACCTTATTAATTGTTTGTGGATTTATTGCACCTAATAATACTGTGCTTCCCATACCATTAATACCTGAATCATTATTAGCAGGATTTCCTCTCTGACCAACTATATTTTGGCTTTCATTATTTGCATTGTTAATAAAATCAGATGAGCCACTCATGGAACCTCTTTTTCCACCCATATCAGATCTTGACTGGGTAGGGTTACCATTCCTGTCACCTTTTTTAATATCAATATCGCCATTATTAAAGTCTAAACTTCTAAAGATATCTCCTAATATTCCAATTCCGTCTTTGTTATCAAGAACTTTTACGAAATCTGGATCAGAAGCTAATTTTGAAAACTCACCAGATGCAATCATATTCTGAAAATCTGGATTGTTTAAAACATCTTGAATTTCTTCTCCATCTAACTCAACAACTACATCATTCTTACTTACATACTTATCGGCTTTTTGTACGCCTTTTATACCAGAACTAGTACCCGATGAAGGATCAATAGTCCCAGACTGTATTAATAAATAAGAAACTGCGCCGATTACTGCGACAACAGCTATCATTAAGAAATTCAATTTACCGTGCACTTTTTGTGTATGCTTACTCATAATTTTTAAATTTTTAATTAAACAAAAAATCATTTCCCAAACAAACTGTAATAGTTTATAGGTGAATTGAACTATTAAAGATAGTTAAAAAAAGATAAATCGATTTTTTATTTATATAGAATTGACATATATTGATCTAAATGAAATATTTAATCTCATACTTAATAATTTTCTTAGTATCACTAAGTACTAAAAATGAAAAATTAGTTGGTCTATGGAAGTCAATCGAAGAAGATAATGTTGATTATGTAAATCTTAAACCAAATGGAGATTACTTCAAAATAAGTAGTAAAGAAACTAAAAAGCTAAGATATTTTTTAAATGATAAATATATCCAGGTTCAAGAGTCAGATGGAAACTTTAAAGAAGAGCCCTACTATATCGACGGCGACACACTTATATTTCAATCGATTATAAATGGAGAAATTATCAAAAAAAAATACTTAAGACAGAAGTTAGCATTATAAATGCCAAAAAATAAAAAAGAAAGTAAAGGCCATCTTGCACAAATGGTAAGAAGAAAAAACTCAACGAAAATAAAGCCGTCAGGAAAAATATATAAAAGAAATAAAAAGATTGTAGAATAAATTAATATCTATCAGGTATAATTATCCAGGCAATTATATAAGTCAATATCCCTCCTCCTAGCATCAATGAAGTAGCTATAAACATTAACCTTATTATTACAGGATCAATAGAAAAATATTCACCTAATCCCTCACAAACTCCTCCTAAAATACCGTTATAACTATCTCTTTTAACTTTCCTCATTTAATTTAAATTAAACAAATTATAACTAACTCTAATTTGAGTTGATAAATTTCTTATTGAACTTCCTAGTCCACCACCAGGCCTAATATTAAATATACCAAAAGAAATCATCCCAGCTAAGTTAATATTATTTAATGAATAGGATAAACCAGTCTGAATTCCAAAATCAAAAGGTTTAAGAGTATCTGGTGGCTCACTTAATATATTATTTCCAATAGATCCGTACACCTTAGTCTTTGTGATATTATTTTTTAGATATTCTTTCATAGCAATACTAAAATATGGGCCTATTTCTAATCCTAACATATTTTGAGTATAAATCTTAATTTTTACTGGAACTGTCAAATACTTCGAATAAGACTTAACTCTAATTGCTAATTGATTATTAGAATATCCTTTAGAAGAATAATTAATTTCTGTGATTAAATATAAATCATTATCTAATTCATATTCAGAGGTTATTCCTAAAAGCATTCCAGGAAGAAAACCTTTTCCCATATTAAATTCCTTGGTTGCATTTGATGCTGTGATAGTGGAGAAGTTAATACCGCCATTTAATCCCAACTTTAATTTATTCGTATAACCATAATATGGAGATATAAGAAATACTAGAAATATTAAATTTTTTATTTTTGAATTCACCATTAAAGTTTAACTTAATATTAAATAATATATTTTAATGTTATCAATTAAAAGGCTTAATCTTGATTCATCATGGTACGTAGAATATGGTAACTCTAAATTAGTTATTGACCCCTGGTTAATAGGATCTGAAATTGATGGATTTAAATGGTTAAATGAACAATGGCATATAAAAGAACCGATTAAAATATCAGATTTACCAGAATTTCAATTTTTATTAATTTCTCAAAATTACGAAGACCATTGCCATATAGAAACTTTAAAAAACATCTCTGATGAGAAGCCTATAATTGCAACTGATAAAGCTTTCAAAAAACTTAAAAAAAAATTTTCCAATAGAAAAATTGTACACCTCAAAGAAAATGAAAAAGTTGATTTTGGAGATCTATCTTTTATTTCATTAAGACCTGACAAAATACTAGATCCAATTTATTATGCTGTAGTTATAATAAATAAAAATAAGGAAGCAATTTTTTATGCTCCTCATGGATTTGCACTGAATTCAAAACAACTTCAAATTATTAAAAAATATTCTATAGCATTACTTATTACTACATTCACCGAATTTGAAATTCCCAAAATAATGGGTGGCAAAGTGAATCCAGGTATGGATAACGTTTATGAATTATTTAATCAAATTAAGCCAAAAAATACAATTAATACTCATGATGAGGAAAAGA
>JAYNOQ010000062.1:0-4224 GCA_038113315.1 Flammeovirgaceae bacterium
CTCATTAATGTTGCAGCAACAACAATAAACTCACTTGCAACTTCAATATTCATTTTCTCAAGGTCAGATATATACTCAAAAAAATCGTTGGTTATTTGTGAAATAGGAATATCCATAATATCTAACTCATCTCTCTCAATAAAGAAAAGTAGCAGATCAAATGGACCTTCAAACAACGGAATTTTTATTTCATAACTCATTAGAAAATAAACACTAAAATTTTAATGTAAGGAATTAAAATAAAATTAATACTTTATAATAAAATTAATAGATTTATAAACTAATAATTGAAAAAAGAGTATAAGTATATCACACCCTTTATGAATAAAACAACATTTAAAACTCTTGATAAAATTGACTTTCCTGCAGATTTAAGGAAGCTCGAAAAGAAGGATCTTATAAATGTATGTGAAGACCTCAGAAATTTCATAATTAATTCTATCTCCGAGAATGGTGGACACTTCGGAGCAAGTTTAGGAGTAGTAGAACTTACAGTTGCATTACATTATGTTTACAACACACCAGAGGATAAAATTGTTTGGGATGTTGGTCATCAAGCTTATGGACATAAAATATTAACAGGTAGGAAAGATAATTTCCACACTAATCGAGTATATAAAGGACTATCAGGCTTCCCTAAAATTTCTGAAAGCGAGTATGATACATTTGGTGTAGGTCACTCCTCTACCTCAATCTCTGCTGCATTGGGTATGGCTATTGCAGCGAAGCTCAATAATGACATGCAAAGACAACACATTGCAGTAATTGGTGACGGAGGGATGACTGGAGGCATGTCTTTTGAAGGTATGAATCATGCAGGAGATACTAATGCTAACGTAACAATTATTTTAAATGATAATTGCATGTCAATTGATCCAAATGTTGGTGCCTTAAAAAAATATTTAACAGATATTTCTACTTCTCCAGCTTTCAATAATATTAGGAATGATATTTGGAAAGTTTTAGGAAAATTAAAAAATGTTGGAGAAAGTGCACGGGGAGTTGCAAAAACAGTAGAAAAAAGTTTAAAGTCATTTGTGTTAGATAACTCTAACTTATTTGAAGCTCTAAACTTAAGATACTTTGGACCTATTGACGGTCATGATGTTGATCACCTTGTTAAAACTCTAGAAGATTTAAAAAAAATACCTGGCCCAAAGCTTTTACATTGTATAACTAAAAAAGGAAAAGGATATTCGTTAGCTGAACAAGACCAAACTAAATGGCACGCTACAGGGAAGTTTGATGTAGAATCTGGTAAAAGTTTAGCTATAAAATCAGCAAAGAAATCTCCTCCAAAATACCAAGATGTTTTTGGTAATACTATTGTAGAGCTAGCTGAAAAAAATAAAAAAATTGTTGGTGTCACTCCTGCTATGCCTTCAGGGTCATCGTTAAATATTATGATGAGAAAAATTCCTGATAGAGCATTTGATGTTGGTATTGCAGAGCAACATGCTGTCACATTTAGTGCAGGTTTAGCAACACAAGGGATGATACCTTTCTGTAATATATATAGCACCTTCATGCAAAGAGCATATGACCAAGTTATTCATGATGTATGTATACAAAAACTTCCAGTAATATTTTGTTTGGATAGAGCTGGTGTTGCAGGTTCAGATGGGCCTACCCATCATGGAGCCTATGATATAGCATATATGAGATGTATTCCTAATATGATTGTATCTGCACCAATGAATGAATCTGAGTTAAGAAATTTAATGTATACTGCTCAACACACTAATGAGAATCCATTTACAATTAGATATCCTAGGGGAAAAGGAGTCCAGACAAATTGGGAGACTGAAATGGAACTCATTGAAATTGGAAAAGGAAGAACAGTCTGTGAAGGAAAAGATATTGCTATACTATCAATTGGTCACATTGGTAACTACGCCTCAAAGGCTATAAAAAAATTAAATGAAAATGATATTTTTCCATCTCACTATGATATGAGATTTGTAAAACCTTTAGACGAAGATCTATTACATGAAATTCATAAAAATCATAAGTACATTTTAACTGTAGAAGATGGATGTATAATGGGAGGATTTGGGTCTGCAATTATCGAATTTATGGCTGATAATAATTATAAAAATTCCATTCAAAGATTAGGGATACCAGATAGAATCATAGAACACGGCTCACAAGATGAACTATATAATGAGTGTTTTTATGATGATAAAGCTATTTATGATTTCTGTAGAAAAATGTTAGATCACCAGGGAAGTATCTACGAGGAAGTAACCATCTAGCTATTTATTAATAAGTCAAGTTCTTTAACAAAGTGGTAAACCTCTTTATAAGAATTATAAAGTGGAACAGGCGCAACTCTTAAAACATTAGGCTTTCTAAAATCAATAACAAATTTTTTATTTAACTCTTTGAATATATTTTCTGAATTTTTATGAAAATATAGGGATAGTTGAGCCCCTCTTTTTGCTGGGTTTTCAGGAGTTATTATATCAAAGTATTTTGAATAATTCTTAATGTTAATTAATCCATCATAAAGAAATTTTGTGAGTGATTTAGATTTATTGAAAATATTCTTTAAGCCAACTTTTTTAAATATTTCTAGGGATGCTAAATGAATATCTAATAGAATTACTGGAGGATTGCTTATTACCCAACCTTCTGCAGATATATCTGAATCAATATTTTTCTTCATTTCAAATCTTGTTGATAATTTATTTCCCCACCATCCATCTAACCTTCTTTCTACTTTATTGAAATGTTTTGCATTAACATAAATTCCTGAAATTCCACCTGGACCTGAATTCAAATATTTATAACTACACCAAGAGGCAAAATCAATTTGTAAGTCACTTAAATTAATAGGAACATTACCAATTGCATGCGCAAAATCAACTCCTAATATTATATTATACTTTCTACACACGTTGGAAATTTTTTTAATATCTATGAGCTGTCCAGAATAGTATTGAATCCCTGGTAGTAAGACCAAGTTTAATTCATCTTTGTTTTTTTCTATTTTTTCGACTATTTCATCTTCATCTAATATATTATTTTTAGGTTCTATTAGTATAAGAGATGACTCATCTAAATGATGTAATTTTAAATGAGAGTTTACTACATACCTATCAGAAGAGAATGCATGGTTCTCAATCATAATTTTTGTTTTTCTTTTACTAGGGTTATAGAAAGAAACCATTAAGAGATGAAGATTAACAGTTAGAGCATTCATTATTGCTAACTCACTAGTTGTACATCCTAAAAAGTCTTTTAAAATAAATTTTATTTTATCTTGAATTTCTATCCATGGATATTCACCAGAAAAATGAGATTCAACAGCTGAATTCTTCCATTGCTTTAAATGAGAATCAATTTTATCCTTAATTGATTTATGTTGAAGACCAAGTGAATTTCCGCAGAAATAAATTTTATCACTTTTATTACCATCTCCATACTCAAATTCATTTTTTACCCATGATATTTGATCTAAGGAATCCATTTTTAAAGCATCATCTTTTTTCATATATTGAATATAAATAATTAAGAAAATAAAATCATGGATCTTTCATTAAAAGGTAAAAGAGCAATTGTTTGTGGTAGTACTCAAGGAATAGGAAAATCAATAGCAATTAAACTAGCAGAGCATGGAGCTGCAATTACACTAATTGCAAGAAATGAAAAAAAATTAATAGATGTTATTGATGAATTGAAGAATACAAGTTCAATGGAACATAATTTTATTGTTTCTGACTTTAATGATTTAAATACATTAGAAAAAAAATTTACAGATTTCATTAATAAAGATTTTAAACCAACAATTCTTATTAATAATACAGGTGGACCACCCCCTGGCGAAATTTCAAAAGCGAGTAAAAAAGATTTTAAAGATTACATGAGTATGCACCTGCATACAAGTCATTTTCTATCAACATCTCTACTACCAATTATGAAAAAAGAAAGTTATGGAAGGATAGTAAATATAATTTCTATCTCAGTAAAAGCACCCATTGATAATCTTGGAGTTTCTAATACAGTTCGATGGGCAATGGCTAGTTGGGCAAAAACGTTATCTAATGAAGTTGCTGAATATGGAATAACTGTTAATAATATTTTACCTGGATTCACTGATACAGAAAGACTTAGAAGTCTTATGAAAAATAGAGCTTTATCATCAAACACATCAACAGAAGAAATTACAAATAATACAATATCAAATATTCCAGCAAAAAGATTTGGTAAACCCGAAGAAGT
>JAYNOQ010000062.1:4324-8128 GCA_038113315.1 Flammeovirgaceae bacterium
CAAATAATACAATATCAAATATTCCAGCAAAAAGATTTGGTAAACCCGAAGAAGTTGCAGACGCAACAGCCTTTTTATGTAGTAAAGCTGCTAGCTACATTAATGGTATAAATTTACCAGTTGATGGTGGATTTTCTAAAAGTCTGTAAAGACTCATTTCGAAAAGAATATGAATAAAACAAAAGCAATTAAATACGCCCAAGATTTTATTATTTCTGATGGGCATATCGACTTACCATTCAGATTAAATAAAGAAGGATTATTATTTAATAAAAATATAGATCTAAACTATGAGACTAATGGAAATTTTGATATTCCAAAAGCAAAAAGAGGAGGCTTAAATTGTCCGTTTATGGCAATATATATTCCCTCAGAAAAAAAAGAAAATGAAGCTTATCAGTTTGCTAATTCATTAATTGATCTTATGGAGAATGTTATAAACTGTAACAAAGATTTGAATTTTGCTTATTCACCCTCGGATGTTTTAGAAAATTTTAAAAATGGTAAAATTTCATTACCGATGGGTATGGAAAATGGTTCAGCTCTAGGAAATGAAATCAAGAATTTAGATTACTTTTTTAAGAGAGGTATAAGATATATAACACTTACCCATGCAAAGAATAATCAAATCTGTGATTCATCATATGAAAAAGAAAAAAAATGGGGAGGATTAAGTGATTTTGGAAAACTATTGGTTAAAGAAATGAATAGTATTGGGATGATGATTGATGTTTCTCATGTTTCAGATGATACTTTTTTTGACATTGTAAAAATTTCAAATAAACCTATAATAGCTTCCCATTCTTCTCCGAGAGTTTTAACACCCGGTTTTGAAAGAAATTTAAGTGATGAAATGATTGATTTAATAGCTAAAACCAACGGAGTTATTTTAATCAATTTTGGTTCTTCATTTGTTAACTCTAAATCCAATAAAATATTTACTGATATAAATGATGATATTGAAAAGTGGAGAGTTGAAAAAAAATTTAAATCAGACGACAAAGAAGTTGAAGAATACAAAGATCAATTAATTAATAAATTAAATCCATTTGCAGACATTGAAGATGTCTTAGACGCAATAGATCATGTTTATAACTTAGTTGGTGATGATTATATTGGTTTTGGATCCGACTATGACGGACTCGGTAATACCCTACCTAAAAATCTAAAAGATGTATCAACATATATTAATCTTATAGAAGGTCTAATTAAAAGAGCCTACAGCAAAGAAAGTATTGAAAAAATATGTTATAAAAACTTTTTCAGAGCATGGAATGCTAACCTCCAAAATCATCAAATCTGATATTTTCATCAGGAACACCCATATCCTCTAGCATCTGAAGAACAGCTTGATTCATTAATGGTGGGCCACATAGATAATACTCTACATCTTCAGGTTCCTTGTGCTTACTCAGATAGTTATCATAAAGTACCTGATGAATAAAACCAACATATCCATCTTTTTTATCTTCTAATTTCTTCTTTATTTCCCAATTATCTTCAGGAAGAGGCTCTGAAAGGCCAACAAAGAAATTGAAGTTTTTAAAATCTTTTTCTATTTTCCTGAAATGATCCATATAGAATAATTCTTTCTTAGATCTACCTCCATACCAATAAGAAACCTTTCTTTTTGTTTTCTGAGTATGGAACAAGTGGAAGATATGTGATCTTAATGGTGCCATACCTGCACCTCCTCCAATGTAAATCATTTCTCTTTCTGTTTCATTAATATGAAATTCTCCATAAGGTCCTGATATGGTAATTTTATCTCCAGGTTTTCTTGAGAAAACGTAAGATGAACATATTCCTGGATTAACTTCCATCCAATCATTTTTAACTCTATCCCAAGGTGGAGTTGCTATTCTAATATTTAACATTATTATATTTCCCTCTGCAGGATGATTAGCCATAGAATAAGCCCTAAATATTGGCTCATCATTTTTCATTTTTAAAGGCCATAAATTAAATTTATCCCAATCGCTTTTAAATACATCTTCTTTATGTCCTAAATCAGGATGAGGAGTTATATCCATATTTTTAAAATCAATCTCTGTCTCAGGAACATCAATTTGAATATAACCACCAGACTCAAAATTTAAAGTTTCACCAGGAGGAAGTTTTACAACAAATTCTTTAATGAAGGTAGAGACATTGTAGTTAGAAACAACTTCACATTCCCATTTTTTTATTCCAAAAATTTCTTCAGGAATCTCAATCTTCATGTCTTGTTTTACTTTAACCTGACATGATAATCTAACATTATCGGCCTTCTCAGTCCTTGATAGATGCCCTACCTCAGTTGGCAATACATCTCCTCCTCCTTCTGACACTGTACATTTACACATTGCACATGTCCCTCCTCCTCCGCATGCAGAAGGTAAAAACATTTTTTGGGCAGATAAAGTAGATAATAATGTTGAACCTGCAGAAGTAATTATAGGATTGTCAGTATCTCCATTTACTATAATATTTACATCACCAGATTGAACAAGTTTTGACTGAGCAAATAACAAGATAAAAACCAGTAATAATATTACTATTGAAAAGGCTACTACGGATGTTGCAATTGTTAAAGACACTGTTGTTTCTTCAAAATTTTTGACAAATATAAATCAGAAATTTTTTCATGTATTAAAATTTGAAAAAAAATAAAATTAGTTTTTTAGCAACTTTAATAGTTTAGATATTTTGTTCTTTAAATCTCTTCTATCAACAATAAAATCAAGGAAACCATGATCAACTAAAAATTCAGATCTTTGAAAACCTTTAGGAAGATTTGAACCTATTGTTTCTTTGATTACTCTTGGTCCAGCAAACCCAATTAAGGCTCCTGGCTCAGCTATATTAAAATCTCCAAGCATTGCATATGATGCGGATACTCCCCCTGTAGTTGGATCAGTCATCAGAGAAATATATGGTATTTTATTTTTTGATAATAAGGATAGCTTGGCAGATGTTTTTGCCATCTGCATTAGTGAATATGTAGACTCCATCATCCTTGCACCTCCAGATTTGGATATGATCATTAAAGGAGTTTTATTTTTTAATGAGAAATCAATTGCTCTTGATATTTTTTCTCCAACTACAGATCCCATCGAGCCCCCAATAAATGAAAAATCCATACATGAAATGACAATTTTATGACCATTCAGTTTTCCGTGAGCAGTTCTAATTGCGTCAGTTAGTCCAGTAGCCTTAGTTGATTTGACTACTCTGTCCTTGTATGATTTGGTATCTGTAAACTTTAGTGGATCTGAAGACGAAAGGTTTTCATCTAATTCTTTAAAAGATTTATTATCAAACAAGATTTCAAAATATTCTTTAGATCCAATTCTCACATGGTGATCATCCTCAGGACATACATAAGAATTATTCTTGAGTTCTCTTATATGAACTATAGATCCTCCTGGAGTTTTATACCACATCCCATCAGGCAATTCTTTTTTCTGAGAAGTTGGAGTATTAATATTTTTTTGCTTTCTATTAAACCAATTCATTGTGCAAAGTTAGGGATTTAATCTACTTCTTCATAATCAATAAAATCACCCTCATCATCTAAAATTCCTTTCTTCTTTGATGGCTTAGACTTTTTAAAATTATTTACTGATTTACCTATGAAAGTTTTTACATAAAAGGTTGAAATCTTATATATAACATATATAATAACAAAAATAATTATTAAAAACTTAAGCATTACTTACTAAGGTAAAGATTTCTTTTTGAGTAGATATCTAGGAAGTAATCATCCATCAAATCATCAATAAAATAAATAGATTCTCCCGTTGATTTCATTTCAGGCCCAAG
>JAYNOQ010000063.1:0-8106 GCA_038113315.1 Flammeovirgaceae bacterium
GGGGATTGTTTCAACCCCGTATCTTAAGTTGATAATATCCTTATATATAAGTAGATTACAATCATGAAAAATCTATACTACCTATTTATATTATCTTTTTTGTTAATTTCATGTGAAGAGGAAGTCCCTCCTGTTACATATACTCTCACTACTCAAGTAACTCCTACAGGTGCTGGTTCAGTTACCCCTTCTTCTGGAACATATGATGAGGGTGAAAGCGTAACTATTGCAGCTACTCCTTCTGCTAACTATAACTTTAAAAAATGGACAGGTACTGGAAGTGGAACTGCAAATCCACTTACATTTAAGATAATTTCTAATACAACAGTTACAGCTGAATTTGAACTAATAGATGCTGATGGAGATGGGATAACGGATTCTCTTGATAAGTGTCCAGATACACCTTCTGGTAGTACAGTAAATGCTGATGGTTGTGCTACTTCTCAGATTGATACAGATGGTGATGGTGTATCTGATGATGTAGATAAGTGTTCTGAAACTCCCGATGGAGAAGATGTTAATGAAAATGGATGTTCTGACTCTCAACTAGATACAGATAGTGATGGAGTAACAGATGATATTGATACGTGCCCTGATACTCCAGATGGAGAAATAGTAGACGAGAATGGATGTTCTGACTCTCAAAAAGATACTGATGGTGATGGTGTAAATGATGATAAGGACCAGTGTCCAGAAACCCCCGATGGAGAAACAGCAGATGAGAATGGATGTTCAGATTCCCAAAAAGATACTGATGGAGATGGAGTAACCGATGACGAAGACAAATGCCCTGAAATTTCTGGGACTTATGATGGCTGTCCTCCTCAACCAGAAGGGAATGCTTTTTTAGATGCTAATGGGGTTACTGTTAAAATAGATAAAAATGATCCAAGTATTATAGTAGGAGAATCAGCGGTTTTATTAGTAGATAATGAATATATATCCTATCAAGTTGTTGACAGAAATATGTTATTAGCTATGATTCAAAATGGTAATGATGTTTCCAAAGTTATAACCACTCTAGTTACTGATATGGAAGGTTTATTTGAAAATTCGGATTCTAATCAAGATATAAGTAGCTGGGATGTAAGTAATGTAACTAATATGTCGTACATGTTTTATTATGCAATTAATTTTAATCAAGATATATCATTTTGGGATGTGAGTAGTGTAGTGAATATGGAGGGGATGTTTGCAAATGCTTCTGAATTTAATCAAGCAATTGGATTATGGGATGTAAGTAATATTACTAATATGACTTATATGTTTTATAAAGCTTCAAACTTTAATCAAGATATTTCAGGTTGGAATGTAAGTAATGTTCCAAGTATGGAGGGGATGTTTGTTGATGCTGTTTCTTTTAATCAACCAATTGGATCATGGGATGTAAGTAATGTTACAAAGATGGATGGTATGTTTTTACGTGCTTATAAATTTAATCAAGATATTTCAAGTTGGAATGTAAGTAATGTAACTAGTATGCAAATTATGTTTACAGCAGCTAGAGATTTTAATCAAGACATATCAGGATGGGATGTAAGTAATGTTATAGATATGGGTGAAATGTTTTCTGCCGCTTATAGTTTTAATCAAGATATTTCAAGTTGGGATGTAAGTAATGTAACTGATATGGGGTACATGTTTTATAATGCTTCAGTCTCAGGCCAAATGACTTTTAACCAAGATTTAAGTAAGTGGGTAGTTGATAAAGTTACATCATGCTGGGGTTTTAGGTATAGCCTTAGCAATAGTTACACATTGCCAATACCTAACTTTACCAATTGCGATCCTTCAAATCCAGGTTAAGCTCTCTAATCTTTCTTTTAATGGCTTTTCTCACCACATAACTCACTGAGTTAAGGAAGATCTTTTTATAGCCATAACGCACGTTTAAAAGCCTTTTAAGCTCGTTTAAGTCGTCTTCTACTACTCGTACAGTAAGAATTTTATTTTTCTTTCTCTCTCTCATTTGGTGATAGTGATATCCCTGTTAGTATTACCCTTGTAAGATACTCTGGATTCCCTTAAAACAAGTGTTTTGAAGGTTAACTGCGATTAGTAGGGGATTGATTTTTAGGTCAGATGTTTTTAGCTTTAAAGTATGAGATACCTATTAATCTTTTCAATTTTCCTTATTGGTTGTAGTAAAGATGAAGATGTTATTTTTAATAACCCTTATCAGCTACTAACATCTTGGAAAGGTAAAGGTTATGGTCAGGGGACTATACTTTGGACCAAACAAATTGATTTAAATTATAAAATATTTTATGATATTATTCCTGATTATAGAAATTCAGATACAAATTTTCAGACTTTTGATGTAGATATATCAAAACTATCAGATACCACTGATGTAAAAGTCATATTCACTTTTGATTGTGAACAAGGAGCTGAAGAGATAAGAGATATGAAGCCAGATTATTTTGATATTAAAGGAGAAGTAATCGTGAACTTTTATAAAGATAAAAGAACAGTAATTGAAGTATCACCTTCATCTGATTATAATTGTAATCCTGAGTTTAAGGTATTTTACGAATAAACCAAAAGACCCCACTCTTTATAAAAGGATTGTGCTAAACTATTATCAACCCCGTACCAATCCCCAAAAACAAACACCAAAATCCTAATAGGGTACCCCTAAAATTCAAAAATTTCAAAATCGTTGCAGGAGTTGCAGAATGCTCTTATATTCGGCTTGATGTTTAACTGCATAGAAATGAAAGGAAAACCTACAGAATCACCTCTTGCATTAATTAATTAATAGATTTACATTTGCCAACATTATCTGGTTCCGTAGCTCAACTGGATAGAGCAACTGCCTTCTAAGCAGTAGGTTGAAGGTTCGAGTCCTTCCGGAATCACAAATTAATTATAGTCAGGCAGGGTAGTATATTTTTTTGCGTAACTAATCATCTGAGTTGCAAAATCTTTTGGTTGAACTACTTTAATATCAATAATTTCATTTGAATCATTAAATACTGGAACAAGCTCAGGATTTATAAAACCACTATATGGTGCTGTATTAAATTTTTCATTTCTTTTTAATACTTCAGCATGTAAATCTTGATCGATCTTAACTCCATAATTCTCAATTAAATTTTTTCCAGCTTCGTAGTCTCCCTCAGATTTTATTCTTTGTACTTCTCTTAATAACTCTCCAAAAAGACTTCTAAGTTTTTTATAATCATTAATTACAAAGTATGTTTTTTCATTCTCAACTATTTTTTCGATAACATTCTCACGCTTTCCTTTTTCATATACCCATTTTGATACTGTCTGTCTGTTTCTCATATGAGACTGTTCGATATCATCACCTAGTTTTATTCTAATTAATTGAGTCATGAGACCATTTCGTATGTAGTCATCGTAACTTACTCTGCCCATCTCTTCAGAAGAATGAGCAACACCTAATTCTTCCATTTTTTTATCTGGAATAAAATATAAACCTACAAGGTCAGCTCTTGCTTCTTCTAAAGTTGAAGCATAACTTTTTAGTGTCTCTTTAGGAGTACCAACACCCTCTACTATTTGACCCGATGCGTGACCAATAACCTCATGAAGTGAGGTATGAAGATTATCAGCCTCTTTACCATATTTTTTTTCAAGTTCAATCCCTTCTTTATCATACCCAAACTCTTCCAACCTACCGCTAGAACCGGCCTGACCATAAGCAAATAAAATATTTCCTAAAGAAATAGATTTTGATCCATGATTTGCTCTTATCCAGTTAGCATTAGGTAGGTTTATTCCTATTGGGGTGGAAGGTGAGGCGTCACCTGATTCTCCAGCAACATTAACGGTGTTATATGATATTCCAACAACATTTTTCTTTTTATGTTCATCCATTATTGTTGAGTTATCTTCAAACCATTGAGCTTCTTCAGATATAGCAGACATTTTTCTACTCATTTCAAAATCTTTAATTTGTACAACTGATTCATAAGAACCTCTGTATCCTTTTGGGTCATTATAAACTTCTATAAATCCATTAATGTAATCTACATCACCCTCAGTAGTTTCTACCCAGGCAATGTTATAATCATCCCATACTTTTAAATCTCCAGTCCTATAATATTCGATAAGTAGATCAAATGCTTCTTTTTGTTTTTCATTTTCTGCTACTTCTCTAGCTTTTTCAATCCAATAAATAATTTTTTCAATAGAACTAGAATACAATCCTCCAACCTTGTATGTTCTCTCAACTAGTTCTCCGTTTTCTCGGACTAATTTTGAGTTTAAACCAAATGATAGAGGTTTGTTAGGATCTGGTGATTTTTTACTGCTATAGAAAGAGTCGATATCTTTTTCAGTAATATCTTCACCATAAAAGTTTACTGCAGATCCTAAAACCAGTCCCTTGCTCTGATCTCTATTTACTTTTTTTAAATCATTGTCATTGAAGATTACATCAAAAGCTTCTTGGTTAAGTTTAGTATCTGTTTCAGTTAGTAGATTTTTTAAATATTCTTTTGAGAAATTAGGATCAAATTTATCGTTCGAATAATGGTGATGTATCCCATTTGCAAACCAAACTCTTTTCAGATATACTTCAAAATTTTTCCATTCATCTGTATTTTTATTCCCATCATAATTTGTATATATCTTTTCCAGAGCTCTTCTAATAGATAAATTATGTCTATAATTTTGATCATACATTATATCTCTGCCTGCAAGTCCAGCTTCAGTAAGAAAGTATACAAGTTTTTTTTGGTTTAGGTTAAGCTCATCAAAACCTGGAATTTGATATCTTAAAACCTGAATATCTTCAAATTTTTCAGCGAAGAAATTAAACTCTTTTGTAGATTCAGAATTATTATTACAGCTGAAAAGTGTAATTATTGATAATATATATATTGATAATAGTTTTCTCATAATTTAATATTTACGGAAAATTAATAAAAATTTAGTAAGATTTAATTTTAGACTTTCTGATGGAATCTTTTTGTTCATCACTTAAACTTTTTCCTTCAAATATTCCATTTGACTCCCAGTCACCATAATTAGGGTTTGGTAAAACAATTAATTTAGTACCAAACTCAGTGCTAAGATCATCAGTGTATTTTGTTCTTTCTTTAGAAAGCTTCTCTTCAAATTCATCATTAAAGTCAGAAAGATTATCACCAAGTAACATAATAACTTCATAATTGTTAAAAACAGATTTTCTTCTTTCACTTTTACTTCTACTTTCATTTCTTAGAAGAACATTTGACTTTTTTGCGTCTGGAAATCCAAGTTTTTTAAGATTATTTACTGTAGACTCTAGCTGTTCTGAGTATCTATTAGATATATAAAAAATTTCTACACCTTTTTCTGCAGCGTATTTAAAAAATTCTAATGATCCAGGAATTGCTTCAGCAATTTCTAAGTTTCCCCATTCAACCCAGCTTTCTCTGTTATAAGTAGTATTATTTAAAATAAGTTTTCCATCATAAGGACTATTATCAAGAACTGTCTCATCTACATCTGCTATTATAGCTAAAGGTTTATCATATTTTTTTTCAAAAAAGAAGATTGCATCTAAGTTCATTTTTGCAGCATTAAATGCTTGGTAACATAGTGCCCTATATTCTGCAGAGTTTTGAGTCCAAACCTGTGCCTGGAGTTTGTAGTCATTATTTCTTTCTTTCTTTATTTGATTACATGACAAAAGTGCCATAAATGATATAATAATGTACTTACTCATAACTTACCGTTTTTTCTAACATTTGATCCTTTTACTCCAGTGAGATTATCTCCCATGTCTTTTCTTGCAATTTCAGCAAGATCCATAAGTTCTTTAACAATTTCTGGATAAAGTTTAATAACATCATATTCTTCACCTGGGTCCCTTCTCAAATTATAAAGCTCAAGTCCAGTTTCTATCCTACTATATGGTCCACCATGTCCATCGTTTTTAGGTAATACTCCTTCATATGATCTTGAAGCATGTGGTAAAATGAGTTTCCAGTTATCTTTTCTTACTGCTTCAAGATTATTATTACCATAGTAATAAAAGAAGTGATCTCTTGGCTTAGAATCTTTACCTTCTAATATTTCTAAAATATTTATTCCATCAATTTTGTGACTAGGTAGTTTTGCATCAACTATTGAAGCTATTGTAGGGAATAAGTCAATTGTAGAAGAAAGTTGGTTTGCTATTTTTCCTCTTGGAATCATATTTTTCCACATCATTACTGTTGGTACTCTTTGTCCTCCTTCAAAGCTTGTTCCTTTACCTTCCCTAAGTCCTCCAGTTGAACCAGCATGATTTCCAAAATTAAGCCAAGGCCCATTATCACTTGTGAATATTACTAATGTATTTTCTAGGATATTATTTGATTCTAAAGATTTTATTATCTCCCCTACAGACCAATCTAATTCCATCATTAGATCACCATATAAGCCTTGTTTACTTTTACCAAGAAATTTATCAGACACAGCTATAGGTACGTGGGGCATGGAGTGTGGAACATATAAGAAAAAAGGGTTGTTTTTATTTTCATTTATAAATTTTATCGATTTCTCTGTGTAAAGAGTAGTTAGCATTGCCTGGTCCTCCAAGGTTTTTATCTCTTTTATTTTTTCAAAATCTTCAATTAATGGTAACTGGGGATACGTCTTCTTTTTCCAGTTTGAGGTATCAGAAATTTGATTTCCGTCAAAGTCAACTGGCCACATATCATTCGAATAAGGTATTCCAACATAAGTGTCAAAACCATGATTATTTGGTAGGAATTTTTTGTGATGACCAAGATGCCATTTTCCATAAATAGCAGTTGCATATCCCTTATCTTTTAACATTTCAGCAATGGTTATTTCATCTTCATGAAGTCCATGGTTAGAGTAGGGCATCAGTGCACCGCTTATTCCAATTCTATTTGGATAGGTTCCTGTAAGTAGTCCAGCTCTAGAAGCACTACAAACTGCTTGGGCAGAATAAAAATTTGTAAAGAGCATTCCATCATTTACCATTTTATCAATATTTGGTGTTTTATAATTTATTGCTCCGAAGTTAGAAATATCACCATAACCGAGATCGTCCATGAAAATAATGACAATATTAGGATACTCATTTTTGTGAATTTCTGAACAAGAAATAAGTGTTAAAAAAAATATGCTAATTAAGTATTTCATAATTTCTATACTTAGTAATTTAGAGAAATTTTACTATGAAAATAAAGTATGTAATAATATTCTTATTATTTATCTCATTCTACACATTTTCCCAAGTTCCTACTGGAAATTGGAGTGTAGACCCTGATCCGTTCCTTGAAAATCAACAAATAACTTTAACTGTTTCTGATATTAATACTGGGAATTTAGCAGGAATTAGTGACATATTTTTATGGACATGGTATACTAAATCTGGTGGTGGATCAACTAATCCTGATAGTCAGTGGAACGGTCAATGGGATAACTCTAACGAATCAATGAAGATGTCAAAAAATTCTGATGGATCCTATAGCTTTACTTTTATCCCTTCTCAGCTCTTTAATGATACTGGAATTGAGACAATTGGTGTCTTAGCAAAAGCTAAAAATGGATCTGGAGATAAAAAAACAGATGATTACATACTTGAAGTTGGAGTCTTTAGTTTAACGCTGTTAAGTCCTGATCAAAACATAACTGTTGTTGAGTCTGGATCAGATCTCGAAATTAAGGCAGAGTCAAGTATTATCTCAGATTTTAAATTAGAAAAAGATGAGGTCATTATAGATGAAAAATTAAATCTTAGTTCATATTCTTATCTTGTTTCTGAAATTATTGAAAGTAGTAACTTTAAACTAACTGCCACTGATAAGGAGTCAGGGAGTAAGATCTCAAGGGAATTCAATGTTGTGATTAAGCCATCTGTATTATTCGAAGATATACCATATAGTAATCTTAATGATGGATTAAATTTTACTGAAAATTCTGTTGTTTTTATTTTAAATGCACCTGGAAAACAATTTGTTAATATTGTTGGCTCATTTAATGAATGGGAAATTTCTGATGACTATCTAATGAAATATGATAATACTATAGATAGGTTTTGGTTAGAAATTCCTGGGCTCGATAAAAAAGCTTATCATTCATATCAGTATTTAGTAGATGGATCAATTTATGTTGCAGATCCTTACTCTCCCA
>JAYNOQ010000064.1:0-7919 GCA_038113315.1 Flammeovirgaceae bacterium
ATTTTATACCAGAATCTTTCTCCATAACATCAATAATATCTTTAGTCTGATAAGCTAAGGATTCAAGAGTTGCTTTAATTAAATGTTCAATACCTGTATCTCTTGTAAGTCCAAATATTGCTCCTCTTGAATACATGTCCCAATATGGAGCTCCTAACCCTGCAAATGCAGGAACAACATAAACATCTTCCAATTTTTCTATGGATTGAGCAATTTTTTCTGTTTCGGAAGCTTTAGTAATTACTTTCAATGAATCTCTCAACCATTGTATTGCGGCACCAGCTATAAAAACACTTCCTTCTAAAGCATAATTAACTTCATTATCAAAAGAACATGCCAGAGTTGAAATCAATCCATTTTCTGATAACTTAAAATTCGTTCCTGTATTCATGAGAAGGAAGCATCCTGTCCCATAAGTATTTTTTACCATACCATCATCAAAACAAGATTGGCCAAATAAAGCAGCTTGTTGATCACCAGCAACCCCATGAATAGGTATCTCAATTCCTTTATAATAAAATTTTCCAAAATCTGATGATGAGTTTACCACTTTCGGTAAAATTGATTTAGGTATTTTTAGATAATCACATAACTTATCATCCCACTCAAGATTTTTAATATTATAGATCATTGTTCTTGAAGCGTTAGTATAGTCTGTAACATGATTCTTAAAGGAAGTCATATTATAAATTAACCAAGTGTCTATAGTTCCAAATAAAACCTTATTTTGATCTACTTTAGATTTTACACCTTCCACATTTTCAATTATCCATTTTATTTTGGTGCCTGAAAAATAGGAATCAACAACCAATCCAGTATTTTCTTTAGTATATAGTTCAAGTCCATCATCTTTCATTTGGTCACAGACTCCAGAAGTTCTTTTATCTTGCCATACTATTGCATTATAAAGAGGTTTTCCAGTTTCTTTGTCCCATATTACAGTTGTTTCTCTTTGATTAGTGATACCAATACTAATTATGTCTTTTAGAGAAATAGATTTTACAAGTTCTTCAAAAACTTCCATCTGTGAGTTTAAAATTTCAACTGGATCATGTTCTACCCAGCCCTGCTTAGGAAATATCTGCTTAAACTCTTTTTGTTTAACATCAACAAGCTTTCCTCTTTCATTAATGAGTAAAGCTCTCGAGCTAGTAGTACCTTGATCTAAAGCAATTATGTATTTCATTTTAGTTACTAGAAATTAAATTTTGCTCGGTAATTAAATTATTAATAATATATGTGCCAACTTTTTCGCCTTGCTCAACGCCGTATGTTATAGCTGGCATGTAATGTATCCCACCATAAATTCTACTAATTGCTGCTTCTTCTGAGGCATGTAAAAATGACATAAAATTTCTTGCTGGAAGACCATACTTTTCCTCAGAAGTATCTAGAAATTCAAAGTTATCTCCTAAAAGATGAGTAAGTATTTTAGCTGCTGATCTTGATATAACTGAATGTCCAGAAGTATACTCTGGAAAAGGAGGAGTCTGTAAAAATGGAATCCAATCACTATCAATATGTTGATTAATAACTGTCTCAGGCCTAACTAATATACTTCTCCATTTCTCATCCCAACATATAATAAATGCATCAAATAAACCTATAGAAACCATAGCATAAGTATGAACAGTCTCCATTAAATCTAAATTTGCTTTTTTAGATGCTATCTTTGTGATCCCAATCCAATGTCCTCCAGGAGTAATTTTTTTTGTAGCGAACATTGCATGACCTTTGTGATGAGATACATAAGGGTTACAATCCCAGAAGCTTGCTATTTCTTTTTGTTCATCAGATAAATTCTTACCAATTTCATATACTTCAATCAAATCTTTATAAAATTTTGATTCCACATTTAAACTAAATGCAGGAGGAGGCTTTATGACAAACTGATTGGATGAATCAATAACTAGAGTTCTAATTTTATTCCAATGAGGTTCAATACCTTCCATATAATCTGGAGGAGTAGGTTTCCATGAAAAATCGTCGCCTCTTTGAATTGTATACTTTGGGAATGACCTTGTCTGTTTGTAGTTATCTTTATCATACCAACTTTTAATATGACCTGCAACTATTTCACCATATTCAAGAGACCTCTCTAAAATATCTTTAGGAATTCCCATCTTTCTAAAATCAGCATACAACTCATCCTGATATGATAAAATTTTATTTTCCGAAAAAATTAAATCTTTACCAACGGTCAAAAAGGCATGGATACTAGCTACTGGGAATGAATATTCTTTAGTGTTGTCTGGTTCAGGGATAGGGTCTAATCCATTCAATTGTCCTGTCAAACTTTTATAATTTGCACTAGAATTTCTAAGAACTTCATAGGCTGCAATTGAAGGATACGCATATATTCTTGAAGCTACTGGAGGAGAAAAAATATCATATACAATTACGTCAGTTAGCTTTTGCATAGAATTATGAAAAATGTCAGGATCATTATAAAATTCAATGTTTTTCTTATAGTTCTCATAAGAAGAACAGGAAATAAAAAAATAAATAATAACTGAAAATACTAGAATTTTATTTTTCATTATCTAAACCAATTATTGAAATTTTATCATTATTTCTTCCAATAACAAATTTAGATTTATTTTTATCTAAAGGCAAAATTTTAGTAATATCACCTTTGATTTTCAAGCCTGATTTTTTTTGATTTATATATTTAAAAGTTCCGTCACCATTACCTTCTAGTAATATTCCATAACTTGATTCAAAAGATCCAAAATATGTTGAGACATTGGAGTTATTTCCAACTAAAATAATATCATCAATTTTATCTTTATTATAATCTAATATTTGAATATCTCTAACAGGAGCAATCTGGGAAATTAATGGTAAATTTATTTGCTCGAATTCAGAACCTCTGTTTATTAATACTTTTGAATTAAAATCATTAACAGATAAAATATTACTCTCAGATAATAATTTATCAGAAAATATTTCATTGATTTCTAAACCAGCAAAATCATCATAATAGAAAAACTCTCTTTTGAGGTAATTTAATTCTTTAGATATTTCATCTTTATTTGCTAATGGATATTCCTTTCCATTAAGAGTGTATGTTATAATATTTTCAGACTTTGAGTTATTATCAAAATCATTAATATACATTTTTACTGGGCTAATTTTTGAAGGCTTCAATTTATTATTATCTCCTATATTACCAACAACTATATCCATAAGACCATCATTATTTAAATCTGTAGTTTCAATAGAAAACCACCATCCATTTAATTCATTACCTATAAAAGAAGAGTCTTTTACTAATTTATTTCCATCATTATAAAATAGGTTAATATTATTCCAATCTCCACATGTGATTAAGTCTTTAATTCCATCCCCATTCATATCCTCCCATTTGGCATCAGTAATCATTCCTAAATCATTAAAAATTTTATCTAATTTAAAATTTCCTCTCTTATCGTTAAGAAGAAGATAACTCTTAGGAGATTCTCCATAATTATTGGAAACAGCCCTACCACCTATAAATAGATCTTCGTAACCATCTAGATTATAATCATAATTAATTACAACTGAATTATGTTGATTAATCTGAGAAAGATTTTCTTGTTTCTTAAAAAATCCATTTTCATTTATATATAATCTATCTTTTAAACTATTAGCTGATTCTGGAAACTCATAACCACCGCTTACTACATAAAGATCTAAATCATTATCGTTATCTAAATCAAAAAAGAGTGCATCAACATCTTCAGATAATAAATCCTCGCTGATATCTTTCTGATCCGAAAAGGTAAAATTTCCATTTTTATTACCTAAAAATAATTCTGATTTTTGAAAAGAGGGAGACCCTAAAAATATATCAGAAAAACCATCCAGATTTAAATCCCCAATAGCAATAGCCGGTCCCTCTCTCGAAATCATATATGGTATTAGTCGCTCTCTATTGAAATCATTAAATAAATTTTCATTATGATTATAATTAATTAAATCATTTTCAGATATATCATAAAATACTGATTCAAATTCAGAAGCTGAGTTCTGATCTTTTAATCTAGCATCATCTTCATTAAGTTGAATAGTTTGATTTGCTTCTATATTAAATAATTTTTGACTTTTTTTAGACGGCCACAACACATAAATTGAATCAATAATATTTGAATTACCCAATCCAAAAATAATTCCAGATGATGTTGAAGACATAAAACCTTTATTTAAGAAATTCTCTTTATAATAGGATTTTTCATCAGTCCAAACAGTAACTTTAGCCCCCACTCCAAAAACATTAAAATTTTCTCCTTTAAATGTTATATTTATATGGTTAGCATCTATGCTTTTACTATTATTTCTATATAAAATAGCTTTATCATTAATATTATTTATAATCAAATCATTGTCACCATCATTATCAAAATCATCATAGGTAGCTCCATTAGAATATCCTTCATAATCTAGCCCCCAATCATCAGATACGTCTAAAAACTTTAAACCAGATAAATTTTTGAAAGCATAATTGGATACTTTGCCGTCTGGCATTTCTTTTAAGAGGTCACTATTTTTAAGATTTGGATTTTGAACTAAACCTCCAGAAATCTCTTCATTAGATAAGAAGCTGATATAATCCATATCGTTTGGTCTTTTAACTATACCATTTGTTATAAAAATATCATTATTACCATCAAGATCAAAGTCTTCAATAAGTGTTGACCAACTCCAATCTGTAGCATGAATTCCAAGTAGCTGAGATATTTCAGAGAAGGAGTTATTCCCATTATTTAACTGTAATGTATTTTTAGTAAACTGTTTATTGAAACCAAAGTCGAGTTTCATTTTGTAAATTTCATATGAGTCTTCTCCTGCAGAGCTTTTCAATACATATTCATCTTGCGGAAGCATATCTAATACCATTATATCTGGGTAGGAATCATTATTAATATCTGCAATATCATTTCCCATGGAAAATCTTGAAGTATAAATAATATAACTCTCGAGACTTTCTGTAAATGTTCCATCACAATTATTAATATATAGATAATCATTTTCTCTAAAATCATTAGAGATATAAATATCATCACAACCATCTCTATTAATATCACTTATAGATATTCCTAAACCATAACCAATATTACTACTCAGTATGCCAGAATCATCAGATACATCAACAAATTTTAAAGATCCTTTATTAATATCATTTCGAAACAACTTATCTCCAGATTTTTCACTCTTATTAAAACGTAAATTTGAGTTACCATAGCTTCTCTCAGTATGAACGGAGTGGTTTAATAAATACATGTCAAGGTCCCCGTCAAAATCATAATCAAAAAATGCTACATGTGTAGAGAAACCCTCAAAATCAAGTCCATACTCGTTTGCTTTATCTGAGAAAGTTAGGTCTCCGTTATTAATATATAGCTCGTTTTTTCCTGAAATATTTTTATATCCTCCCAACCTGGTTTGGTAAATATCAAGTAACCCATCACCATTAATATCAACCATATAGACACCAGTTTTCCACTCTCCTTTAGACTGCACTCCTGCTGATTGAGATATCTCTTTAAAAATAAAATCTCCTTGATTTAAGTAAAGCTTATTCAGACCCTGATTTGAAGAAATATAAATATCTATAAGGCCGTCATTATTAATATCTCCTGTAGCAACACCACCTCCATTATAAAAATATAAGTATTCTACTAAATTAAACTTATCGTTCTCTGTTAAATCGTTTCTAAAGTCAATTTTTGAATAAAAATGAGATATCTCTGTAAATAACTTCTCTTTTTTTTCACATGAAATCAAAAATATAAAGAAGAGAAGAAAATAATGTTTCATCTAGAACGTGTAAGACTGAAGAGAGTCACTATTGTTTAAAACTAGCAGATAGTCATCTTCCTTTAAATTTTTGATAGTAGAAAAATCTCTTACCTGTCCCTTAAATAATAAACCTGATTTTTTATATGGAGCTAATTTAAATTCTAAATCTTTACTTCCAAGAAGAATTTGACCATTATTTGCATCATATCTTCCAACCTCAGGCTTAACATTATATAAATTACCTCCTAAAATAATATCATTGTACCCATCATCATTAAAATCATCAATCTCTATTGCAAAAACATTAGAAAACTGAGTTTCAATTGGTAGTTCAATATTTGTAAAACCATTTCCGTTATTTATAAATACTGAGCTTTTAAGATTATAGACATAATTTATATGACTTGATTTTATTTTTGAAGCATTGAAAATATCATGAACTGTCTGATTTTTATAGCTATTATATTTTAAATATTTTTTCTTGAGACCGGGCATCTGCATTACCAAATCATGTCTAAGTGCCATAGTATATGAGCTGTCACCATTAAACTGAAATATAACTTGCTCTAAACTATTATTATCATCAAAGTCATTTATATACATACTAATAGGCTTTGATTCAGATGCTCTAAACCTCGAGTTTTCACCATGATTACCAATAACTAAATCTAATAAACCATCATTATTTAAATCTTTAATATTAATGATATTCCACCATCCATTTGAATTTTCAAATGCCTCTAATTGTTTGAAATAAAATTTTCCATCTCTATTTTCTAGCAATGTAATTGGCATCCAATGACCTACTAAAATCAAATCAGAATCACCATCTGAGTCATAATCAAAGAAATCAGCATCGGTAATCATTCCTACTTTATTTAAATCTTTAGCTATTTTATCAGAAACATTTTTAAAATTTCCATTTCCATCATTTTCCAAAAGATATCCATTTGAAGGAAGACCATATTTTTGAGGAATAAGTCTTGTCCCAACAAATAAGTCCTGGTCACCATCAAGATCAAAATCTATGTTCTTAACAACTGAAGAGCTTTCAAATAATCCAGCTGGAAGTATTTGATCTGATTTTTTAAAACTATTATTTTTATTAAAGTATAATCTATCTCTTAATTCAGTTGAAAAACTTGAAAATTCATTTCCACCACTTGTTACATATAAATCTAAAATGCCATCCTGATCTGCATCAAAAAATATACAATCAGTATCTTCTGATTCTTTATCTACTTCAATTATTGGATAATCGTATTTATTAAATTTATTATTACTCCAAATATATATTGAGCCTGGGTATCCTTTAGATCCTCCAATGTATAAGTCTATAAAACCATCACCATTTATATCACCCTCACACATACATGAGCCTTCTGAAGAACTCATATGAAATAAAAGTCTGTCTCTATCAAAATCAACAAAATTATTTTCAGAGTGTTTATAGCTAAGTATTTTATCATCTATGTCTTGAAATATTCTTGAATCATTTTCTTTTTTATCAAAATTTTTAGAGAAAATATTTTTTTTAATATTTATAGTTTTATTAATATCTAATGATTTTGTTTTAGTGATTTTACCATCATCCCATCTAACAACAACTGAATCGATAATATTATTCTCACCTATTCCCAAAATTAAGTTATTATCCACAGTTGACTGAAAACCTCTTATAGGCATCTGCTCTAAATAATATTTATTTTCACCAACAAATACAGTGATTGACGAGCCAATTGCATCTAGATTATTTTTATCTCCTATAAGTTTAATTTTCAAATAATTATTTAAAGGGTACAACTTGTCAGTATTATTCTTATAAATAAAAGATTTCATATTTACATTATTTACGACTAAATCAAAATCTCCATCATTATCTAAATCACCGTATGCTGATCCATTAGAAAAACTAGGCTCATCTAGGCCGAGTTCTAATGTCATATCATCAAAATCTAAGTTTCCATTATTTAGAAAAGCATAATTTGAAATTGGAACGCTTGGAATTAAATCTACAAGTTTTTGAAAATCTACACTTCCAGGAGAAGCTATCTGTTGAATTACTTCATCTTGTGTTACATATTGTAAAAAATCTTGATCTGTTAAATCTTGATATATACCATTAGCTACGAAAATAT
>JAYNOQ010000065.1:0-7783 GCA_038113315.1 Flammeovirgaceae bacterium
AAACTTGTAACTTCATCTGAAACGTTTAAGTTTTTTTCAACCCTTTTCATTGTAAGAGGAAGCGTTGCTGCACTAGAGCTTGTTGAGAAAGCTAACATCTGAGCTGGGAAAATAGCTTTTAAAAATTTATTTATAGGCATACCTGTTCTTAGATAGATAATTAGTGGATAAAATAAAAATACCATTAATGATAAACCGATTATTACTGTAATAGCATAGAATAGTAATGGTGTTAAAGTTGTAATTATATTGTTTGGGTTATCTCCTGCTAGGTCAACTATTAAACCAGCCAATAAAGCAAATACACCAATAGGAGCGTATTCCATTATTATCTCGACAATCTTTATAATTATTTCATTTAATCCATCAAAAGCTTTTTTTATAGAACTTGTTTTATCAGGTGATGATAAAACTAAAGCTATTCCAAAAAGAACAGCAAAAAATATTATTTGGAGCATATTCCTATTATTACTAGCAGAGTAAAAAAAATTATCAGGAACTACATCTATCATCATTTGAAGAGGACCTGAGTCTTCAACATCTTTTGCACTAGATATTTTCATGGAAGCATCAGAAGCATACTTTTCTTTAAGTTCAATAGTTTTCTCCTCAGGAAAATATTCACCTGGCTGAAAAGTATTAGCTAAAATTAATGCAATAACAATTGCAGAGATTGTAGTCATGACGTATATGCCAAAAGTTTTTCCTCCAATTCTTGATAGTTTTGATGTATCCCTTAAATTAGAAATCCCAGATACCAAAGAAACTAAAATTAAGGGAACGGCTACTAATTTTAGCATTTTAACAAATATTGTTCCGAAAGGCATAACCCAATCAGATATATATTCTCCAATTCCTGCAAATACAGATACGATACCAAGAATTAAACCAAGAACTAAGCCGAGAATTATTTTAGAATGAAGAGCCATTTTTTATTTCTTACTTTGCAAATATAAGTCAACTAAAACATTTGCTGCCATTGATTCAACAATTGGTACAGCTCGTGGGACAACACATGGATCATGTCTCCCTTTTCCTTTTACAACAACAGTTTTATTTTCACTATCAATACTATTTTGATCTTTCATTATTGTAGATACTGGTTTAAAAGCAACATTAAAATATATGTCTTCACCATTACTTATTCCTCCCTGAATACCTCCTGAATGATTTGATTTAGTTTTAATTTTATCATCTTTAATTTCGAATTGATCATTGTGTTCTGAGCCTTTCATTTCCGATCCTTTAAAACCACTGCCATATTCGAACCCTTTTACTGCATTGATTGATAGCATAGCTTTACCAAGTTCAGCATGTAGTTTGCCAAAGATAGGTTCTCCTATACCAACTGGGCAGCCCGTTATTACACATGTGATAACACCACCAATTGTGTCTCTATTTTTTCTTGCTTCATCAATTAATGAAATAAACTGTTTAGCAAATTTTTCATCAGGGCATCTAACAATATTTGATTCAGTATTTTTTAAGTTAAGTTTTTTATAGTTAGAGCCCATTTCTATCTTTCCAACTTTAGAAACATAGGCATTTATTTTTATGCCAAGACCTTCAAGTATTTTTTTTCCTATTGCTCCAGCAGCGACCCAATTAGCTGTTTCTCTTGCAGAACTTCTTCCGCCCCCTCTATGATCTCTATTTTTATATTTTTTATGGTATGTGTAATCAGCGTGGGATGGTCTAAAAATTGTAGAAATATGATCATAATCACTACTTTTTTGATCCTTATTTTTAATAAATAAACTAATTGGTGATCCGGTTGTCTTACCATTAAAAACACCAGAAAGTATTTCTACTGAATCATTTTCCTTTCTTTGTGTAGTAATTTTTGATTGTCCAGGCTTTCTTCTGTCAAGCTCTATTTGAATGTCTTTTTCATTAATTTCAACACCCGAAGGACAGCCATCAATAATTACCCCAATAGCTTTGCCGTGAGACTCCCCAAAAGTAGAAATCTTAAATATTTTGCCAAATGAATTACTCATGAACCTTTTCTTAAAACAAGAAAACTAAACATAACTATTAAAGTTAAGGTAATAATATTAAGTATAATACTAATAGCACCCTGTTTTTTATTTGAAACAAGAGTGTTATTTTCTTCTCTAATGAGATTAAAATAAGGGTCATAATCTTCTGAGATATTCGAGTTTTTGATTAGTCTTTCTCCTTTAACATTTAAAATAATATCTGATTTTAGTGTGTCATATCTTGATTTAATTGGATCAAAGAAAACCCAATTAATTTTTTTAGAAAAGTCATAGTTCCCGGGTTCAGTTGGTGTACCATAAAAATTAAACTTTTTAGATCCATAAACTTTACTTTTTTCTCTTCTTATATTTTGTTGAGAGTTAGGAGTATAAAATTCTATTCCTTTTAAATTTATATTGGGTTCATTAATGGCAGAAATGTTTCCTTCACCTAATATTTCAAATTCATAGTTTAGGTCATCTCCTGTATATAAATTTTTAGAATTTATTTTTTCTCTCAATTTAAAATTACCTACAGATATAATTTCTTTAAGGGGGTGATCTGGTAAATCTTTCACATCTATATATAATGGTTTAGAATAAAAAGTTTCGAAGTCTTCGATTTTATTTCTACCAAAAAATGATGGTCTTTTAGATATTTTATATTTTATCAGTTCTAATTCTAATTTTGAAAATTTGATCGGGTTATTATTTAATGGGTAGTATGTTGCTTCAAATATTTTATACTGATTATATCTTTTGTTATTAATAGTTACTGGTATACTATTTATATTTTCAATATTAAAATTTTCTTCCCAGCAATTAACAGGTTTTATTTTTTTAATTATTTCAGTCAGTTGTTTTCCTAGCTCATAAAATCTCATGTCAGCAACATTACTTTCACTAACATAAAATGATAAAGTTGTATTAAATCCCTCACCAACATATACACTTTTCTTGTCTGTTGACAAATTGAGAAATGCGTCTGCTTCAACTTCATAAAACTCTTCATTATTTCTATCAAAGAAGTCATCAAAAGGATCACTGAAAGGATCGAAGAAGTTATTAAATGGAGATTGTTTTGGTTCATTATAAGAATTATCAACTTCTACCTGTCTTCCATTAACCTTGATAGTTTCTTCATTAATTTGAATTGAAAATCCAGGTATTTGAAAAACTCCAATTTCAACTGCTATATAATTCTGAGTAATGCTTTGACTACTTGACATTTTCCCATTGATAAAATTTGTAGAGCTTGATGAAGAGATACCTGATTTTCTAAACCCAGGTATTTCAGGAAACTGTCCATAATTTTTAATTTGGTTGTTTTCAATTGTTAATGTAATCTTCAAATTGTTCCCTATTGCCAGTTTTTGAGGTGAAATTGATACGCTAGCCTCTTGAGAAAATGAAGGCATTATAGAGCAAATTGCTATGATGCTGAATAGAAAGTTTTTTAAAAAATTTAAAATCATTAACAAATTTAATTACTAGATAATGTAAGAGTTTTAAAAAAAAATTAAAAAAAGTTAAATTATAATGCTTTGATATTTCGCTTTAGACCTTCAAACTTTGTTCTTTTCACTGCAGAGTTTTTAAAAATTTTATTAAAGGTTTCATTTGTTAATTCTAGCCAATCTTTTTTTGAGAATTCACTTAGCTCTTCTTTCGGTAAGAATTCTTTTTCATTATGCGGTTTGGCAAATTTATTCCATGGGCAAACATCTTGACAGATATCGCATCCAAAAATATAATTATTGAAAGATCTTGAAAGTTCTTTTGGTATTTTATTTTTATTTTCAATGGTAAGATAAGAGATACATTTATTTGCATCAACTACTTGAGATTGAGTGATTGCATCAGTTGGACATGCATCTATACATTTTGTACATGTACCACAATGATCACTAACACTAGAATCGTATTCTAGATCAAGATTACTGACAATTTCAGCTAAAAAAAAATAACTACCCATTTTTTTATTAATAAGCAATGAATTTTTACCAATCCAACCTAATCCTGAAATTTTTGCCCATGCTCTTTCATGAATTGGAGCTGAGTCTACAAAAACTCTACCTTCTATATCCCCAATCTCTTTTTTTAGAAGATTAAAAAGTGCTTTTAGCTTTTCCTTAATTACAAAATGGTAATCTTTCCCGTAGGCATATTTTGAAATAATAAAACTATTTTGTTTTGAAATTGTACTAGGCGGAAAATAATTATATGTTAGAGAAATAACACTTTTTGCACCTGGAACTAATTTTTGAGGGTTAAGTCTTTTATCAAAATTTCTTTCAAGATAACTCATAGTACCTTGATGTCCTTTCTTAAGCCAATTCTCAAAATTTTTTTCTTCTTCTTTTAAAAATCTAGCTTTTGAAATACCACAACTCGAAAATCCAATTTGCTTAGCAAGCCTTTTTACTAATTGGCTATTTCTCTTTTTCATTCAAAAATAGAGTTTTGAAACCCACCTTTTGGATTGATTCCAAGATGTTTATAGCTAATCTCTGTAGCTACTCTTCCTTTCTGAGTCCTTTTAATATATCCCTCTTGAACTAGGAAAGGTTCATAAACTTCCTCAATAGTATTGGCTTCTTCTCCACAAGCAGTCGCTATTGTTTTTATTCCTACTGGCCCACCATTAAATTTATTTACTATAGCATCAATTATTTTATTATCCATTTCATCAAGTCCCTTTTTATCAATCTTTAAGGCATCAAGGCTTTTAATTGATATTTCGTGATTAATTTTTCCGTTACCTTCAACTTCAGCAAAGTCTCTAACTCTCCTAAGTAAATTGTTAAGAATTCGTGGCGTGCCTCGACTCCTTTTGGATATCTCTTTTGCTGCTTTTGAGTCAATGGGAATATCCAATATTTCAGAAGATCTATTTACAATTTTTTCAAGAATATCTTTCGAGTAATATTCCAATCTAAAATTTATTGAAAACCTTGATCTTAGTGGAGCTGATAAAAGACCGGATCTTGTTGTGGCGCCTATCAATGTAAATGGATTGAGCTTTATCTGAACGGATCTTGCACTTGGGCCAGAGTCTATCATTAAATCAATTTTAAAATCTTCCATTGCAGAATAAAGGTATTCTTCAATTACTTTATTTAATCTATGAATTTCATCAATAAATAACACATCACCTTCTTCCAAATTTGTAAGTAAACCAGCAAGATCACCTGCTTTTTCTAATACAGGTCCTGAGGTAACTTTTAAGTTGGTTGAAAGTTCATTTGATATAATATGTGATAGTGTAGTTTTCCCGAGTCCTGGTGGTCCATGTAAAATAACATGATCTAATGGTTCTGATCTTTGTTTTGCAGCTTTAACAAAAACTTTAACATTATTAATAATTTGTTCTTGTCCTAAGAAATCGCCAAAGGATTTAGGTCTTAAAATATTTTCAAATTCTTTATCTTTGGAGCTTGAATTATTATCGGAGTTTAAGTAGTCTTCTCTCATACTATATACTGCTAATTTAAATATTTTTTTATGCGTCGAATTATAATGTTGTCTGTTTTTGTTCTTATGATTATTTTTTTATTTCCTTCACAAGAAAGAAATAAAGAGTTTTCTATTTTAGGTACTACAATGGGTAATATCCCATATAGTGTAAAATATATTTCTAAGGAACCTTTATTGACTAAAAATGAAATTGATTCTATTTTAATTAGTTTCAATAATATATTTTCTACTTATATTCCATCATCAGAAATTTCAGTAATTAATCGCTCCTCTGGAAAAATAAAGATTAGCGATGATTTTTCTTTTTTGCTTGATCAAAGCAAGTCAGTATATAAATTCACTAATGGATATTTTGATCCAACTATAGGTCCTATTGTTAATTTGTGGGGTTTTGGTCCAGAAAAAATAATAAATAATCCAAAAAAGTATGAGGTAAGTAATTTATTGGAACATGTCGGTTTAAATAAAATTACATTGAGTGATAATTTTTTGATAAAAAATAAAGATACTTATATAGATTTTAGTTCTATCGCTAAAGGATATGCTGTAGATGTTTTACACAGTTATTTAATTCAAAAAAAAATATTTAATTTTTTCTTAGAAATTGGAGGTGAAGTTCGAGCTAATGGTAATAATATAAAGAATCTTAATTGGGTTGTTGGAATTGAAAATCCATTTGAAATGGACTCAAATGCACCGATTGCTACTGCTTCATTAGATAATTTATCAATCGCCACATCTGGTAATTACAGGAATTTTTATCAAATTGGAGACTCCATTATTTTTCATACTATTGATCCAAAAACAGGGTATCCTTCTAAGACAAATATGTTAAGTGCTTCAGTTTTTTCAGAAACATGCTTTTTAGCAGATGCCTATGCTACTTCATTTATGGTAATGGGTTTTGAAAAATCAAAACAGTTATCTTCATTAATTGATGAAATTGAAGTTTTATTAATATATTATGACAATAATGGTGAAATAAAAAAATATTTATCTGATGGCATTAAAGAAAAAATAAAACTTATAGAGTAATCTTTATTCTAGTTAGATACATATCCGATGTCATATATAAATATTCAAAATTGTTATCAAAAGTACAGTTTGCTGTTCTTACCTCAGTTTTAATAGTGCCAATATGTTCTCCGTTTGGTTTAATAATTAAAACCCCTCCAGGACCTGTAGCAAAAACATTTCCAGATGGATGGACTTTAAGACCATCAAATAAACCTTGATCTTTTTTTGCTAACTCTCTTCCATCAAAGAAAATTTTTGGATTTTTGATACCCTCCTTTGTTAACTCGTACTTCATTATGATAGGATTTTTATTATCTGAGTTTGCTACATATAAAGTTTTTTCATCATTAGAAATACTTATTCCGTTTGGTCTTGATAGATTTTTGATTAATAAATTTAAAATTCCGTTAGCTGATAATTTATAAACTCCATTAAATGGAATTTCTTTCAATTCATCTTTGTCTCCTTTAAGTAGTCCGTATGGTGGATCTGTAAAAAAAAGATTTCCTTTCGAGTCATAAACTAAATCATTGGGACTATTAAATAAATTATTATTGTATGATTTTATAACACTTGAAATCTTTTCAAGATTCATGTTTTCAACTTTTGCTATCATTCTATCCCCGTGCATACAAACTATTAGATTATCATCTGAGTCAATAGCTAGGCCATTCGTGCCAGCTTTTTTATTATTTGGAATATTTCCGCTGTATCCTATAGGTTTTGCAAAAATATTTAGGCCATCTTTTTCATTCCATTTATAAATAACATTTTCAGGGACATCTGAAAATAACAGGGAATTTAGCTTTGTTGACCATACAGGGCCTTCTGACCATTCAAAACCTTCTGCCAGTATTTCTATTTTTGCATTTGGCTCTATTAGCTTATTTATTTCAGGTGATAGTCTTTCTATTGAGCCTATGTGTCTATTTTGAATGTCTTGATATAGGGGAATAAAAAGGAGTATTAAACTTAATAGCATCAACTAAGATATTATGGAGCTATTAACTACCACACATCTCACAATCATCTTGATTGTCAATAGAGCATTGCATCGCCGCTTGTTCCTGCTGTTTGTCAATAGCTTTTTCATCTTTGACAATTGTAAACTTAATTGCGTCGGCTGCAGCTTTTGTTCTTAGATAATATAATCCAGTTTTTAGTCCTTTTTTCCAAGCATGGAAGTGCATAGATGTTAGTTTTCCAAAATTTGCATCTTGCATATGAATGTTCATGCTTTGACTTTGACATATATATGCTCCTCTGTCAGCTGCCATATCGATGATGCTTTTCTGTGATACTTCCCA
>JAYNOQ010000066.1:0-2995 GCA_038113315.1 Flammeovirgaceae bacterium
ACTTGCATTAAATCTGGCCAAAACAAGTAAATTCCGCCTAATAACAATATGAATAGTGTGTTGAAGCAGCCCATTTATTATTTATTTTTCCATTTCCTCAATTTGTTTTACAATCTATGCAATATCTTCCTATACCAGAAATTAAATTGAAATCTCTGAACTCCTCAATGGATTTCGTTTCCTGGCATTTATCACACCATTTTTCATTACCTTGCATAGCATTCAAAGTTGAATTGCTTGCAGCAAAAACGATATCTTCTTCATTTAATTCAAGCGGTGGAGGAAAAAATATAGTATCAAGCTTATCAGATAATGAATTTATGGGATTATTACCAAGATTAAATTTGTTAAGCCTTAGAAATGGAAATCCATAGCTTTCTAAAATTTTCTCACGCTCAATATGCTGCTCAGTATAATACAAGTCAAAATTATGCTGATTTACTTTACCGTGGTCTTTAAAATGAAATTCAAAACCATCATATTCAATAATTAACATTTTAGCAGGTTTATCATCATAGTTATAACGTAACAGGAAATCACATCGATAATTTGAATGCTCATAAGTTGAATCTAGCGATTTAATATACTTCCCTACTTCAAACTGTGTAACAAGTTCAATACGATCAATATGATGTTTATAGAATTTGGTTTGAGAAATCCAATGAAGTAGCTTCTTTTCCATTTCTGAATCTGTTTTTTCTGCTGTAGGTAATTTTTTTGCATTTTCAATTTCTTGCGCATAATGATTCAAGATTAATTGAGCATTTCCTTTAAACTCTTCTATTGGTTTGCTGATAACAAACGTAATCTTTTCTTTTGATCTACTCATTCCAACATTTAGTCGTTGTAACCGTAAACTGGTTTCAACATCTGTCACTGATAAATCAAAGTTTTTTCCTAATACGGCATTACATACGTCTCGACTTCTTGTTGCAACCATAGAATAAATAATATGATCTCT
This sequence comes from Flammeovirgaceae bacterium, assembly GCA_038113315.1. Lineage (GTDB taxonomy): Bacteria > Bacteroidota > Bacteroidia > Cytophagales > MED-G16 > MED-G16. Next base: position 962 of record JAYNOQ010000066.1, read on the forward strand.
TTCTTCCCCCTGACATGTATCAAAAGTCATCACTTTTATTTTTAGTTTCGAATATATATCATTTCGTTTTGATGATTTATCAATTAAAGCAGATATATAGCGTTGTTGGTCTCGAAACGGTGTAATGATACCAACTGACATTAAATCAGTGGATTTTAGGGTATTTTCAAGCATTTTAACGATATGTTCTGCTTCAAGAACGTTAATATTTCCTCTGATATCAATTAAATCATCATGTTCAATTTGATCAAAGACAATCACTTCTGATATATCTTTTGCTCTGACTTTTATGGTTTGAAGACCATCATTATAAAAATACTTACTTGAAAAAGAAATTAGTTCAGGATAACCCCTAAAGTGTTTTCTTAAAAATGAGGAATAATTATTGATGTATTCAAAAAAGTCTAAAATAGAGTTTCTAATATTAAAAATCTTTGACTTTTCCATCATAAGCTCATTGGAACCATATTCTTTACGAAATGCATCTTTAATTTTTTGCTGCCATGCATGATTTTGATTGTTACTAGCTGTTGAAGATTTAACATTACCAAACTGCTTGCTATCACCAAGAATTACAACTTTTTTAGCACGAAGAATTGCAGGAAAAGATTGCGCAATAGATACTTGAGAGGCTTCATCAATAATTAACAAATCAAAAAGATCTTTCTCTAGCGGTATGTAATCTGCATAATCTCTAATTCCGGATATAATACAGGGAAACGCGTCCTTTAAATATTGGAAATCTTCTTTTGGAAATCGCAACTTTTTACTAATTATTTTTTTAAATGCTTTAGCAGTTGCTTGATTGTGTTGTGCAAAATCCAAGAATCGCTTATCAAATTCTTGTTTCATTTCAAATGAGGTATCTTTATGAATATCGTCTATTTTATCTAAAAATCGAATATTTTCATTGAAAGAATACAAGTCTCTTACTTCATTAGTTAAATCAATAAACGATATAATTTTTTTGAGTATTTCAAGTTGTAGTTCTAAATCTGAAATACTAAAAAAATTCTCATTAGATATTGATATATCTAACTCTCGAGTTTGCAGTATTTCTGGTAAGCTAGCTGCATGCTGTTTAACCTCATAAATGCTGTTGATAAAATCCTGATAAACTCTGAGCTTATCTTCCTTTAAATCATATAACTGTTCAAAATCTTCTTTAAAGAATTGACTTAAAATTTCTGAATTATCAACAGAAAAAGATGTTTTTTTAATATATTCAAGCAGCGTCTTAGCAGATGTAATTAATTCGTATCCCCATGTATTTTTAAAATTATAAGATTGATTTTTCTCGCTCCAGTACTTTGATAGCCCTTTTTCTAATTGAAGCTGATTATTCACCTTTAAATTCCAATCTTTTAGGTATAGTGGTTTAAATAAAATACTTAGAAATCGTGAGCTTTGATCTTCATATTCTTTTATAAGCGATGATAGCACTTTAATATTTTCAAATTCTAATGTGGTAAAAAATGTTTTTAAATCTTTGGTTTTACAATTTGAATTACTTAAAAAAACTAGCATATCAACAAAATCTTTCATTTGAGCAAGATTCTGATCAAAATCCCCTTCAACTAAATTGCTAAGCAACTTAATATTAACTTCATCATTACTGCTAATTTCAAATAGTTTATCACATGCATATTGCATACTTCTAATGGGCTTTTCAACCTCGATAATCTGATTTTCATGATCATCATCTAATTGATAGGATTGAGCAAGGTCTAACTGTTCATACAGCTTTGTAATATTGATATTATTATAAAAATCAATTTTATTATTAACATCTTGCTTTAGCTGAGTTAATTCATTTTTCAGGTTATTTCTAAATTTTGATGAATTCAGAATAGTTTCAGATGATCTAAAATTGTGCCTGATTTTACTGATTACCTCTCGATTAAAGATTTTTGCATAAGTGTTTCCAGATTTTCCAATACGTAATATAGGATTTTGAAAATCTTCTTCTGGTCTCACCTTTTCTAATGTATTAGTTAATTTATCTTCAACAACATCTAAAGCTTCTTTTTTATC
>JAYNOQ010000066.1:3095-7767 GCA_038113315.1 Flammeovirgaceae bacterium
ATAATATCGTTCATTATTTCAGCAAAACTTTTTCCTAATTCACTATCTTCATCTAATAGCTGTAATAATTCTTCATAATCATTGATAGCAGCCTCATCCCCTTTTTCAAAAACGCTTAAATAAATATCATTACTGATGGACACTAGCTCATTATTTCCTTTTTCTGGGTTTGTGAAAAGGGATTCGAAATCATTTTCAACACGAAGTGTAGATGAAATTTTGTTTAATAAATCATTACAGAATTCTAGTATGCTTTGACTTTCCTCAAGGTCAACCACCCTTTTTTTGGTTAATGATGATATTGGAGAGGTATTTTGATCTACGGTTTCTTGATATATGAACTCTAATGCTTGTTTGTTAATAACAAATCGTTTTTCAAATCGTAAATCCATTGATTTTTTATTATTCGTAAATATTTCTTCGACTTCACAAGGAATAAAAAACAATGGGAAACTGTGCCCTTTAAAGGTCGTCTTACCCAAATAAAGATATAATTGTAAATTATCTTTCAGATTTTTAACCCTATTTAATTCGGTAAGCTCTGTTGAAAGATCGGTTATTGAATAAGATTCAAAAAAATTAATAATAATTTTCTCAATTTTATCAACAAAGACTGTATTATTAAATATTTGATCAAATTCAGAATCGGTCCCATTTTTGAAGTATTCATTACATTGAAGTAAGAACTCTTCTCTAAATGAATCAAATATAGCTTCTGCTATATTAACTTCAAGCTCTAAGTAGTCATTTTCAGATGCATTTTTAGATATAGTGCCTTGAACAGAAGCAGTAATTTTAGAAACAAGATGCACTTTCAGCTCATCAATCATACAATCTATAGCTTCATCCTTAAAGGATTCAATATCCTTCTTATTTGCAGCTAAAATGTCTTTTATTTTTACATAGAATGAATCTTTAACCTGATTAAAATCATTTAGGACTGATTTTAAATTGCTATTGATATACTTTTCAGTTTCAATATCTAGTTTAGATGTATACTTATTTCTCGAAAAATTAAAAGAGAAATCATATTTCTTAGGATTTTTAAGCTCAGTAAGAATTTTTTTTCTAAAGGATGTATATTTTAAAAGATTAATGGTAATCTGGTTACCATTCGTATCAGTTGATTTAATAGATCGCTTTGGTAAACGTCTTTTACGAAAATCTGTTTCTAAAAAATTCTGAAAATAAGAAGCAACTTCTTTAATAAATAAGTTTTTATCACTTTGAAAAAATTGCTTTAACACTTACTTGCTCTTACTTTTTTTAAGTTTTACTTCACGAATTGCTGAAGCTAGTAGACCGGTTGGAATAGCGACAATACCAATACCAATTAAAACAATAAAAGATGTAAAAATTTTTCCTCCCATGGTTACCGGATAAGCGTCTCCATAACCTACAGTAGTTAACGTAATAATTGACCACCATAATGCATCTATGATTGAACCAAATACTTCAGGTTGCGCTTCATTTTCAAACAAATATATTCCAATGGAAGCTATATAAAGTATCACTCCAGTAAAAATTACAAAAACAGTTAATTCCGACTGAATTGATTTAATAGCTTTTTGGTAAGAGTTAATAGCATCATCATACTTTGCAAGCTTAAATAATCTAAAAATTCGAAATAATCTAAATATTCGAATAGATCTTAAATCTACTGGGGTTTCGAGGTAAAATGGTAAAATTGCAAGAAAATCAACTAATCCATAAAAACTAAAAATATACTGAAGCCTATTTTTGCTTAAATAGACACGTAATAGATACTCAACTGAAAATATGGCTACACAAAAAATTTCAGAAAAATTTAAGATTTGAAAAAATAAATCATTGTCAATATTTAATGTTTCTAACGGAAACGTAATAAGTGAAATAACAATTAAGGTCATAATAAAGATGTCAAAACGCTTACCCCCAACTGTTTTGTCATCAATGACTATATTGTATAATTTGGACTTAAAAGACATAAATTATACTTCCAATTCTTTATAAAAACTTAGCAAGTCCTTAGAAATGATTCTATCCAACTCTTTGGATGTTTTCTTTGAAGACCATCTAACTTTAGCTATAGTACCAGTTTTTCCTGCTTTAATATCTTTTTGCGAGTGCCCTTGGTATGAAATTCTGGCATTTAATGCATCTTCAATAATTTTTGAATTAAAAAGATTGTCTATATGTTGTTTTGTATACAATCTTAATGAATAAAATTCACCGGTAATTGGATATTTAGTTTGAAAAGGATGCATATTAAGTTTTTTCATACAATTATATTGCCAACTTGAAGATTTTTTCAATAAACTAATGTTTAAATAATAGCTATAATTATTTAAAATGGATTCTTTGTCAACTTCTTTAAGAATTAGCTTGTCTTCTTTATCGTGCTTATCGCCGTCAATATTTAAAAACTTACCATTTTTCTGCTGTTTACAATTATAAGAAACCCCTCTTGATGGAGAGATGAATCTTAAGATTGTTTCATCTTCAAATTGCGAGGCAAACACTTCTTGCATCTTTTCATCAAAATATTTTAACAACTCTTCAGATTCAGTATTGAAACTTTTGTTAAAATTATCATCTGCTTTAAGGTCATTAAAGTAGTCATTGACATCATTGAAAAAGTGCACTGTACCAGGTTTTTTCTCGCTGATTAAATCTTGCGATGTTACACTTGTTACTTGAGATACATTTAAAATTTCCGTAAACAAACTAAACTTAATATTTGTAAGGTTTGGATCTTCTTTTAACTCTTGTGAGTCAACAAATAAAAAGCTTTCATAGAGATAATTTAAAAATCTTGAAATATTTTCAACTTTTTTTCTAATTGGTGGTTTTATATAAGCTATTCTAAATAAGGCTTTTTCCCATTCTTCATCAAAAAGCTTAACCTTTTCGTAGTTTTCACCTTCAGAATCATCATCATATATAATTGATTCCCTGCTTTCTGCTGCTTTGAGTTGATTAAGAAATTTTTCTTTACCAGATCCATCTTCTCCATCTTCTTCCTCTTTTAGCTGCGTATGCTTGAAAGCAACATTTTTATCCCATTCTCTAAAGTTTGGATCACGTTCCAATACAGAATAAATATCAGGAAATGCAATTTGAAGACATAAAATAGCAAATAGAAGCATCTTCTCATCTTTGGAATTAATGTTACTATTTTTATCTTCGTGTAGAATTTTAATCAATGACAAATAATTAATTAAGCGTTTGAGCGATCTAGGATTTTCTTGAATGGTATTTTTGACAATAAATTCAATTTCTCTTAAGTCTTTTTTATTTAAATCATCCTCTGAAAAGAAATTAATTTCTTCCATGAGCTGCGAAACGTAGTCGCCAATACTATATTGACCTGTAGGCATTTGAAATGGTAATTGAATGATTTTATCAAAAAAAGCTCTGTACTCGTATTCATTATCCGATGATTGTTCGTTATATTTACTGCGAAGCCCCTTAACAACTACATCATAATCAATAGCTAAGACAAATATACATTGAGGAAGATCAAATACATTTTTTAATAATTCCAATATTGCAACCGCATCAGGTGGATTAATTCTATCTAAATCATCTATATACACTATAAGCTTTGCATAAGATTTATCTTTTGAGATAACATCATTTAACTGATTTTTAAGTTCTCGAATAGTGCTATCAGCAGAAATTAGCATCTCATCAGCAATTCCAGAAACAGCTCTTCCCATAGTTGCTGCAACTCCTAGTCGAGTTGCTTGGGTTAAAAGTTTTTTAGACGCTTCTTTTATTTTAGAATCTTTCGGGGCTATTTGACTTAAAATATCATTTACAATTTTGAACAATGATTCTTCTGGGATAGAAAGAATAGAATGCTCCCAAGCATTTATATAAATTTGTTTGTATAAATTAGAATTTTCATCCTCTTCAATTTCTCTTTTAATCATATTTAATAAAGAGGTTTTACCTGTACCCCACGAACCTTGAATACCGATTGTCATTGGAGTATCTGTAAATTCAATAAATTTTTTAAGCGCTTTTGAACTGCTAAGTAATTTTAAACGGTCATTTTTACGTTTTAAAATTGGTTGATCGATTACCCCATACACTTTTTTAATATCTGACATATTTTACCTACTCAAAATCCCTTTCGTATACTTTTTTTCTTTCTCGTTCGATTTCGACTATTTTTCGTAAATCTTCTTTTAAATTTTTACCGCCTTTAATGCCAACTAAGGAAACCCTTGGGCTCGTTTTATCAGATGTAATTAAAATGATTGTTGATAATCCAACCAACCTCATAAGAAATGGTTGTTCAAAAATAATATCTTTGACTCTAAAGAGCTCTAATTCATTAGTAGTTTTTGAAAATATTCCATTCTCTTCAATTAATCGCTGATTAGTTATTTTTATTTTATTAAAACGAATATTTAGAAAAATCCAAAAAGATTTTAACATACCAATTAGTAAATATGTATAAACAAAATAAGATAAATATAAAATATCAGGTATATATAAAGAAAATGCTAGTAGCGTACAAACTGGTATTATTAACCATGTAAAATACGATTTTATACCCATCCATTGTGAAGGTGATCCGTTCCAAATTTTTTTTTCTTCCATTCTAAAATTTTAATTAATTTATGTATATATTTAAAAATATGTTAAACGATTTATTAGATATCATCTTTGCTAGCAATCT
>JAYNOQ010000067.1:0-7739 GCA_038113315.1 Flammeovirgaceae bacterium
GTTGGTTCTATCATCATAGTACCTGGTACTGGAAAAGAAACCGTCGGAGCGTGGTAACCATAATCCATTAGCCTTTTCGCAATGTCCTCAACCTCAATATCAGTATCTGACTTGAAGTCTCTGCAATCAATAATAAATTCATGAGCACTAGTACCGTTTATACCTTTATATAAAACTTGATAGTGATCTTGAAGTCTAGATCTAATATAATTTGCATTTAAAATTGATAACTCTGTAGCTTTTTTTAATTCAGCCCCCCCCATCATAGAAATATAAGAATATGATATTGCTAAAATACTTGCACTTCCATAAGGGGCACTTGACACTGGAGTAATATTAGATTTATCAAAATCTGCAAATATGTTTCTAGGAAGAAATTTAATAAGCTTTTCAACAACACCAATAGGTCCCATTCCTGGCCCACCACCTCCGTGAGGTATACAGAATGTTTTATGAAGATTTAGGTGACAAACATCAGCACCAATATTTTTTGGACTAGTTAATCCTACCTGAGCATTCATATTAGCTCCATCCATATAAACTAGTCCACCATTTTCGTGGATTAGATTACATACTTCTAAAATTTTATCTTCAAATACTCCATGAGTTGATGGGTATGTTATCATTAGACAACTTAAATTCTCTGAATGTTCTTCACATTTTTCTTTTAAATCATCAAAATCAATATTGCCATGTTTATCACATGCGACTACTACTACCTTCATCCCAGCCATTATTGCAGATGCTGGATTTGTTCCGTGAGCAGATGAGGGAATTAATGCAATATTTCTCTTGACATTACCCTTATCAAGATGATATGCTCTAATGACCATTAAGCCTGTGTACTCACCTTGAGCACCAGAATTTGGTTGAAATGACATCGCTGAAAACCCAGTAATTTCACATAGCCATTTATCTAAAGTGTTTATCATCTCGGAATAACCTTTAGCTTGATCCATAGGAACAAAAGGATGAAGATTCATCTCTTCCCATGTTACCGGTATCATTTCAGTGGTTGAATTTAGTTTCATTGTACATGAACCTAGTGAGATCATTGAATGAACAAGAGATAGATCTTTGTTTTCTAATCTCTTCATATACCTTAAAATTTCATGCTCAGTGTGATACTTGTTAAATACCTCGTGAGATAAAAACTCAGAATTTCTAATTTGATTTCCAGAAATATTATGATTTAAATCGTCAATATTATTTAAGTTAATCTCTAGAGATTTTCCAGATACTTCAGAGAAGATATTAAGAATATCTAGCACATCTGAAACTTGAGTGGTTTCATCTAGTGAAATACCAATATGATCCGTTTCAAAATATCTAAAGTTTATATGATTCTTTTCAGCTACTTTCTTAATCTCATCCTTGTCTTCAGAAGTGACCTTAATTTTTAAAGTATCAAAAAAGTTTTCATTTTCTTGATTGAAATCTAGACTAGAGATACCATTTTCAAGTAACTGAGTTAGAGTAGCAATTTTAGTAGCAATTTTTTTTAACCCATCTTTGCCATGATAAACAGCATACATCCCAGCCATTACCGATAAGAGGACCTGAGCTGTACAAATGTTAGATGTAGCTCTATCTCTTTTTATGTGCTGTTCTCTAGTCTGTAACGCCATCCTGTAAGCATTATTACCAGCTGAGTCAACACTTACTCCTATAATTCTTCCGGGTATATGTCTTTTAAACTCTTCTTTTGTAGCATAAAAAGCTGCATGAGGTCCTCCATATCCCATTGGAACTCCAAATCTTTGAGAATTTCCAACAACTGCGTCCGCACCCATTTCACCAGGAGATTTTAGAAGGACTAAACTCATTAGGTCAGAAGCGACACACGTAAAAATTGATTTACTCCTGGCCTTCTCAAGATAAGATGATAGATCAACTATATTTCCGTCATTATCAGGATATTGGAAAAGAGCTCCAAAATAATCATCTCCATAATTAAATTTATCTAGTTCATCAATTACCAGTTCTATACCAAGAGGCTCAGATCTTGTTTTTAAAAGCTCAATTGTCTGAGGGAAAATTTTATTTGAAACAAAAAATTTAAATGCATTTTTCTTAGGGCCTTTCCTTACCCTAAAGAACATTGTCATTGCCTCAGATGCTGCAGTACCTTCATCTAACAAGGAAGCATTTGATATTTCCATTCCCGTAAGATCTGTAACCATAGTCTGGTAGTTGATAAGAGCTTCCATTCTTCCCTGAGCAATTTCTGCTTGGTATGGAGTGTACGCGGTATACCACCCAGGATTTTCTAATATATTTCTTTTAATCACATTGGGAGTAAAACAATCGTAGTAGCCTGTTCCAATATAAGTTTTGAATTTCCTATTTTTTAAGGCAAGAGTTTTAAAGTGAGATAAAAATTCGTTCTCAGTTTTTGGCTTTTCTAGACTAAGATCATTATCTAATCTAATTGAGTCAGGGATAGTAAGTTTTATTAATTCATCAACAGATTTGACACCAATTTGTTTTAACATTAATTTCTCATCTTGTGGTGAAACTGAGTTGTGCCTAGAAGAAAATTCGTCTGAATTAAAAGTGATATTTGACATTATAAATACTAAAAAAAATATATACGCAAATGTATACAAGAAGTTGAAAAATAAAATTGATTGTTAATAAGAATATTCATTAACAGTATTAAATTAAATTTGTAAATAAATCTATTCTCAAAATGAGTACTATTCTTATAAAAAATGCTACTATAATTAACGAAAATAAAAGAGAGATAGGAGACGTTCTAATTGTTAAAAATAGAATAGAGAGAATAGATGAAAACATTAATATAAATCAAAGATATAATGAGATAGATGCAAAAGGGCTCTACCTTATTCCTGGATTAATCGATGATCAAGTACATTTTAGGGAGCCAGGCCTAACACACAAAGGAAATATTTATTCTGAATCTATGGCTGCAGTTGCTGGAGGAGTAACTTCCTTCATGGAGATGCCAAATACAATTCCAAACGCAATAACTATACAAGAGTTAGAAAAGAAATATGATATTGGTCAACAAAACTCATTTGGAAATTATTCATTTTATCTCGGTGCATCTAATGACAACATAGAAGAAGTCAAAAGACTTGATAGATATAACATTTGTGGTGTAAAAATTTTCATGGGATCTTCAACTGGAAATATGTTGGTTGATAGAGAAAAAGCTTTAAATGATATTTTTAGATATTCAGAAGTAATTATTACAACTCATTGTGAAGATGAGCTTACTATTCAAGAAAATTTAAAAGGCGCCAAAGAAAAGTATGGAGATGAAATACCATTTAATCAGCATCACATTATTAGGTCTAGAGAAGCATGCTATAAATCTTCCTCACATGCTATATCACTAGCTCAAGAGCATGATGCTAAACTCCACGTATTACATATCTCAACAAAAGAAGAGTTAGAGCTCTTTCAAAAGATTCCATTAAAAGATAAAAAAATTACATGTGAAGCATGTCTACATCATATGTGGTTTTCAAATATAGATTATGATAAACTAGGTAGTCTTATTAAATGGAACCCCGCAATTAAAACCTCTGATGACAGAGAAGCTATAATTAAAGCTGTAAATGAAGGAGTAATAGATGTAATTGCAACTGACCACGCCCCACATACAAAAGAAGAAAAATCAGGAAAATATATTAATGCACCATCAGGAGGTCCTCTAATTCAATATTCTCTACCAGTACTACTTGAGATGAATAGAAAAAATAAAATATCACTTGAAAAAATAGTTGAAAAAACTTCTCATAGTGTTGCTGACCTATTTCAGATAAAAGAAAGGGGATACATTAGAGAGGGTTATTTTGCAGATATAGTATTATTTGATTTAGATTCTAAAACTGATGTAAATGAGAATAATATCCTATCAAAATGTAAGTGGAGTCCCTTCGAAAGTAAAAGTTTTAATTCAAAAGTTATCCATACGATCGTTTCAGGAAATCATATATATAAGAATGGAGTAATTAATGGAGAGCCATCAGGTTTGAGAATGGAATTCAATAGAGATTAGAAAATTTGTCTTAGTAATAACATTATTCTAGATTTGCTGATTCAAAATGGTGGTTGTAGTTCAGTTGGTTAGAACGCCTGATTGTGGTTCAGGAGGTCGCCGGTTCGAGTCCGGTCTTCCACCCTTTTTACTTACAATTATTCCAGTTTTATTTAAATTAATAAATACTCTTCTATCTCATCTCTTAAAATAAGTAATGTTTTATTATACTCATTTAAGAAAAAGGTTTTCACATACATAGTTCTGGATTTTGATTTAAGGTATGCTTTTAATGTTAAGTCATTATCAATTTTATTCTTTAGGATTTTTAAATAATTATCAAGAGAGATATTATTTTCTGAGACCAAGATTTCTGGATAATTTTCTATTAGATAGGTGCTGATTTTTTGTTGAATTGTTTTTTCATCATCAACATTTGCTCTTACATAATAATAGAAAGTATTATTCAACTGACTAAGCAACTCTTTGATTTTATCAGATTTTACAAACTTTAAAGTGCCTTCATTTATAATTGAATTATATCTATCCATTGGAGGCCTAAATCCTCTATAATCTATTATTGCAACCTCTATCTCAAATGTAGAGTCAACTAATAAGAACATACTGTCCAATGAATAACCTGAATTATTAATAAGCATATTTATAATATCACTATCCTTGTTAAATACAATTTCTCTTTCCTTACAATAATCATCAATCTCATCTAACTCCATTTTTAAATTATTGAGAACCTTATACATCTCTTCCTTATTCTGTAAGCTTTCTCTATATTCTTCAACCCAAAATGATGCGCTCACTCCAGATAGTATAACAATAAATTCAACAAAGTATCTAAATATATTTTTTTTAGTTTCCATCCATATATTTTTTTTCTTCTTTCATTTTCTGAATCATGTAATCTCTTTCAAAAGCTCTCCTTTTTGAGGCTGATTTAAATGGAACAGATATTCCATAGCCTACAGATCCCACGCTTAAAAAACTGGCTCCTAATAATACACTTATACCTTGACCAAGACCTGTATTTTGGGAAGGTGCTGTAGCAAGAAACAATACTCCAATCCCTCCAAAAATATAACCACCTGTTCTTATAACAGATCCGATTACATTATTCAATCTGCTTTTTTTATGAAGAGAAATTAAATGTCTTAATTTCAGATGGTCATATTTAGTATTTTTAATATCAAGACCTAAATAATATAAATTTAGACTGTCTTTATAAGATAAATAATGTTCTTTATTGATAGAGTAACTTTGAGTAAATGATTTAAAACTAAAAGATGAGAAGACAATTAATATAAAAAATTTTTTTATCATGAAGAATTTGATATTGCACTAATCTAGAAAAAATATTAAACTTATTAAATTCAATATGTTTTTATCTTATCAAGTAAAGAAATTACAGAGGGAAGCAATAACTCTTTTTCATCATTATTTAAGTTATAATCACAGAGATTAGTTGCCTCTGAATCATTAATTTGATTACTAATTATATTTTCAATGTCCTGCACAGATCTATGATTATCTCTTGATAATACTCTTTCTATTCTTAATTTCTTTGGGGCACTGACATAAATGATTTTATCTAACTCTCTAAAAGCTTCTGTCTCAAAAAGAAGAGCTGACTCTTTAAATAATATTTGATCTAAAGAATTTTGAGTAACCCATTTTAGAAAATCTTTTTTTACTTCAGGATGAATAATTGCATTTATTTCTTCTAAAGCAGTCTTACTCTTAAAAATTAGATCAGAAAGAAAACTTTTATCTAAAATTCCATTAATAAATATCTTTTTACCAAAAGATGAAATCAATTTATTTTTAATATTAGTGTCCTTAGAGACTAAGGATTTCGCTCTTTCATCTGAGTTGTAAACTTTAAAACCTAAATGTTTAAAAATTTGAGAAACAGTTGATTTTCCCGCCCCAATTCCACCAGTTATACCAATAAGTTTAGGCTTCATTTATCTAATATAAACGAATTAGGAGAAATATTTAAAATTTGAATATTAGAAGGAGCAACTATTTCTGGAATGAGTAAACTTGATTCAGTTTTTAGATTAACATATAATGAGTCAGACTCATCCAAAACATCTCCTTTTTTAATTTTATATGAAACCACAATTAAGGTATCTAATGAAAAATTATCTTTAAAATAATTAGCCTTTAAGCTAACCTCTTCTTTAACGAATTCTGCAACTTCAAAAGAAACATTTATCCTATCTGGATGAATAGTTAGATAATCATTTAAACCTTCTATTTTGATTTCATCACTAAAGTCTGAATCTATATTTTGATTTTCTAAAACGATAGTATAATTATCATCTAATGATTTTATAAAAGACTGAGGTCCTTCAACTTTAATCTGATTATGAGAAAGATAAATATTACTAACTCTTTCAAAGTTATTTTTAAATAAAATTTTAGATGAATCAACTTTTACACTTAAGTTTTTGTTACTCTTCATCTCAATATTAAAAAATATTGAATCGGTAACCACATAGTTTAAACTTACCCCCTCTAATGACTCTGATATATTTGGAATTAAGGAATTAGAAATTAAGAATTTAGTTTGAGATGCTCTTGATATTTTATACTCTGCAGTTCTAACATTTAGTTTCAAAAGATTTCGTAATAAATTCCATCCAGTACCATTAATTGAAATTTCAATAAATTCTGGAGGAGGATTTACTACAAATAACTCATCGCTATTATCATATTTAAAATCTATCGGATAGAGTATGGTAGCATTGGATTTGTTATTTAACTCATTAAAAATCCAAATGAAGAATCCAGCAATAAAACAATAAAATAGAATTTTAGGTTGAGAAATGATATTTGAAGGATTTTTAATCCCCATAACATGTTATTTAGCTGATGACATTTCAAAAGAAATTGAATTTTTATCAAACTTCACTTTTGTTCCTCTGTCAACGTCCAAGGTAACAGTTGTCTCTTCAATTAATACAATTTTACCATGAAGCCCACCTGCTGTAACAACCAAATCTCCTTTCTTCAAACTAGAAACAAAATCAGTCTGTTTCTTTTTTCTTCTTTGTTCAGGTCTTAAAATGAAGAAGTAGGCAACTACAACAATAGCAATTGGGAAAAAAAGCTGAACTAAGCCAGAACCAAATGATTGTAAAATTATCATTTAGTAATTATGATCTAGGATTAACCTGAGCTCTAATTAAAAGCTTTTTAACCTTAGATTCAGTATTTGCAGTAATAGTAACAACTTTATTCTGCATTCCAGGCTTATTACTAGAATCAAACTGAACTTTAATTTCTCCAGATCCGCCTACAGGGATAGGTTGTCTTGGCCACTGAGGTACAGTACACCCACAAGCAGCAGTAGCTTTTGATATAATTAAAGGTGCTTCACCAGTGTTAGTAAATCTAAATACATGACTTACGATGTCTCCATCTCTAATATCTCCAAAGTTATGCTCTTCTTCATTGAAAGTAAATTTAGGGAAAGCACCAGCAGGTACGATTGTACTTACACCACCTTTTCTCATTGAAGCAATTTCAGTCTCAAGTTTTGCAACTCTTAGTTCAAGATCACTTACTTGTGATCCACATGATACAAGTAGCGACATAAAAAATATTGTTAGTATGTTTTTCATAATTGTTTAATTTTCTTTGATTTTAGATAAAATTCCATCTACATCTTTTAGAAGCTTTTCTGCTTTAGTTTTAGCATCATCAACAA
>JAYNOQ010000068.1:0-7651 GCA_038113315.1 Flammeovirgaceae bacterium
TATATGCTCCTCTGTCAGCTGCCATATCGATGATGCTTTTCTGTGATACTTCCCAAACAGTTCTGTAAAGTAATTTTATATCATCTGGAATCTCTTTTATATCTTGAATTGATCCATTTGCAGCCATTAGTCTATCTTTCATATTTTCATCCCAAAGCTTTAATTTGATCAGATCTTTGAGAAGGTGCTTATTAACAACAATAAATTCTCCAGAAAGAACCCTTCTCGTGTAAATGTTTGATGTATAAGGCTCAAAGCATTCGTTATTTCCTAAGATTTGTGAGGTTGATGCTGTAGGCATAGGTGCTAATAACAATGAATTCCTAACTCCATGTTTTTTAACTTCTCTTTTAAGTTTTGTCCAATCCCATCTTTTAGAAGTTGGAACTACTCCCCACATATCAAACTGGAATATTCCTTTAGAAACGGGTGATCCTTCATAAGTTTTATATGGTCCTTCTTTCTGTGCAATTTCCATTGAAGATTCCATTGCAGCAAAGTAAATTGTTTCAAAAATTTCAGAGTTAAGTTGTTTTGCCTCAGGAGAATCAAAAGCTTGCCTCATTAAAATAAAGGTATCTGCAAGACCTTGGACTCCAATTCCAATAGGTCTATGTCTCATATTAGAGTTTCTTGCCTCTTCTACTGGGTAATAATTTACATCAATAACTTTGTTAAGATTTTTTGTTATGACTTTTGTTATTTCATAAAGTTTTTGGTGATCATATGTTAGGTCATCCTTAACAAATTTATTTAGAGCAATTGATGCTAAATTACAAACTGCAACTTCATCAGGAGCAGTATATTCAATAATCTCTGTACAAAGATTTGATGATTTTATTGTTCCTAAATTCTTCTGGTTAGATTTTTTGTTGGCGGCGTCTTTATATAAGATGTATGGATTTCCAGTCTCAATTTGAGCCTCTAGTATTTCGAACCATAGATCTTGAGCTTTGACAGTTTTTCTAGCTTTGCCTTCTTTCTCATATTTTTCGTACAACTTCTCAAATTCTTCACCATATGTTTCGTGTAGGTTCTTAGCTTCATCTGGAGAAAATAAAGACCAATCTTCATTAGCTTCAACTCTTTTCATAAATAAGTCTGGTATCCACATTGCATAGAAAAGATCTCTTGCTCTTAATTCTTCTTTACCGTGATTTTTCTTGAGTTGTAAGAACTCAAAAATATCTGAATGCCATGGTTCAATATAGATAGCAAAACTGCCTTTTCTTTTTCCTCCACCTTGATCAACATACCTGGCAGTCATATCAAAATTTCTTAACATAGGAATTATTCCATTTGAAACTCCGTTTGTTCCTTTTATATAAGAACCTGTTCCTCTAACGTTATGAATGCTTAAGCCAATACCACCAGCAGATTGAGAAATTTTTGCACATTGCTTCAGCGTGTCGTATATCCCATCGATGCTATCCTCTTTCATAGTTAAAAGGAAGCAAGAAGAAAGTTGAGGTTTAGGTGTACCAGCATTAAAAAGAGTTGGGGTAGCGTGAGTAAACCACTTCTCGGATAGTAAGTTATATGTTTCTAATACAGAATCTATGTCATCCATATGTATACCAATCGCCACACGCATTAGCATATGTTGTGGTCTTTCGACTACTTTTCCGTCTAGTCTTAATAAATAAGATTTTTCTAAGGTTTTGAAACCAAAATAGTCATAACTAAAGTCTCGGTCATAAATTATTGAGGAATCTAGCAGTGCAGCATTTTTATTTATCACTCCATAAACTTCTTTTGAAAGTAAAGAAGCATTTTCTCCTGTTTTAGGATTTACGTATGTGTACAATCTTTTCATTGTACTCGAGAATGATTTACTTGTTGTTTTATGTAAGTTTGATACAGCTATTCTTGCTGCTAATGTTGCGAAATCAGGATGTTTAGTTGTAAGAGTTGCTGCAGTTTCTGATGCTAACTCATCTAGCTCCTGAGTAGAGACACCATCATAAAGACCATCAATAACTTTTTTTGCTATTTCTATAGTCTTTACAAAATCAGTATTTAGGCCATAACTTAGTTTATCGATTCTAGCCGTTATCTTGTCAAATTTTACTGATTCTTTTCTTCCGTCTCTTTTTACTACTAACATATTTATCTAATTTAAAAATCTTCTTCTAATGAAAATTTTGGTGTATCTTCTTCGTCCTCTTTTTTGAGAACCCCAGCTTTTTGATATTCTGCAACTCTTTTCTCGAAGAAATTTGTTTTTCCTTGCAGTGAAATCATATCCATGAAATCGAAAGGATTGGTAGAGTTATATACTCTTGAGCACCCCAGTTCAACTAGTAATCTGTCTGCAACAAATTCTATATACTGACACATTAAATCTGAATTCATACCAATTAATTTTACAGGAAGCGCATCTGTAACAAACTCTTTCTCTAAATCAACAGCATCTTTAATAATTTCCTCAACTGTACTTTTTGGAAGGGTATTTACTAAATGCTTTGTATATAAATGACAAGCAAAATCACAGTGCAATCCTTCATCTCTTGAGATTAACTCATTAGAAAATGTCAGCCCTGGCATCAAACCTCTTTTCTTAAGCCAAAAAATAGAACAAAAACTTCCTGAAAAGAATATCCCTTCGACTGCAGCAAAGGCAATGAGTCTTTCAGCAAAGGATCCGTTATCAATCCATCTTAAGGCCCAGTCTGCTTTTTTCTTTACACAGTCTAGAGTTTCAATTGCATGTAGAAGTGTGTCTTTTTCTTTTGGATCATCGACGTACGTGTCAATTAATAATGAATAAGTTTCGGAGTGTATATTTTCAATAGCAATTTGAAAGCCGTAAAAAAACTTTGCTTCTGTATATTGTACATCGGAAACAAAATGTTCTGCGAGGTTTTCATTAACAATTCCATCACTAGCAGCAAAAAATGCTAATACGTGTTTTATAAAATGTCTTTCACCATCATTCAAGTTACCCCAATCTTTTAGATCTTGACTTAAGTCAATTTCCTCGGCAGTCCAGAAACTTGCTTCGGCTTTTTTATAAAACTGCCAAATATCATCATGTTCGATTGGAAATAATACAAATCTGTCAGCGTTCTCTTGTAGTATTGGTTCTAGACTTTGCTCTTTATTTTGCATTTTTTTAACGTTTTATATAAAAAAAAGACAAAAAAATCCTTGCCATTACATTAGTTTTTTGTAACATAATGACTAAAAATTTTTAGTCAATAAGTGGTTTATAATATTTGTGTTTGGAAGCTATGAACAGAAAATTTTAAGTAATTTTTATTTTCCGTTCTAGGCTCTACAAATATTATAAAAAGAGTTTAAAATATCAAAACATATTTCAATGGTTTTTTATTTTTTTTTTAATTTTTTCTAATTTAATTTTTTTGATTTGAATAATACAGATAAAATCATAAATTTGCACTCGTTAAAAAATTGAAGATGTACGCAATAGTAGAAATATCAGGCAAACAATTTAAAGTGGAGAAGAATAAATTCATCTACACAGATAAAGTTGAACCTAAGTCAGGTAAAAAAGTAGAATTTGATAATGTCTTATTTATCAGTGATAAAGGGAAAGTTAAAATTGGTAAGCCTACAATTAAAGGATCTAAAGTAACAGGAGAAGTTCTATCTCAACTTAAAGATGATAAAGTAATTGTTTTTAAGAAGAAAAGAAGAAAAGGATATAAAGTTAAAAATGGTCATAGACAGCAAATGACAAAAATTTTAATAAAAGATATAAAATAAGTTATGGCACATAAAAAAGGAGCAGGTAGTTCAAAAAACGGAAGAGAGTCTCACAGTAAAAGGCTTGGAATTAAAATTTTTGGTGGGCAAAAAATAATCGCTGGAAATATAATTGTAAGACAGAGAGGCACTAAGCACCATCCAGGTAACAATGTTGGTATGGGAAAAGATCATACACTTTTTGCATTATCTGATGGTATTGTAGAATTTAAAAAAGGCAGGAATAACAGATCTTTTGTTTCTGTTGTTGAAGCTTCCTAAAACTTTCTATCTCTAATTTTCTCAAAATAATTTTTTAATTCTAATGTTTTATCTGGATTACCAGATATATTTGATAATATATTCATTCCTTCCTCAAAGTATATATCCATTTTCTTCTTACAGATTTTGTCTATTTTGTATTTAATCATCAAATCTGTTATAAACTTTACTTTTCTTTCATCTTGATTTTTATTATCCATAAATTTCAAAATCATCTCTTTATCATCAAGACTTGCTTTCTCTAATAATTTAATAATTAAATATGTTTTTTTATTAGATGATATATCTCCTCCAATTTTTTTTCCAAACTCATCACTTCCAAATACATCAAGATAATCATCCATAAGCTGAAATGATATTCCAATTTTTTCTCCAGCTAAATACAACTGATCAGTTATTTGTTTTTCTTGATTAGCAATTAAACCACCTAACTCCAGGCTGAATCCGATTAAAACTGCAGTTTTTAAAGTTATCATTTTAAGATAATCGTCTTCTGAAATTTCATTTTTAATCTCAAAATTCATATCATATTGTTGTCCCTCACAAACCTTAATGGCAATATTATTATATCTATTAAATGTATTTTTGAATATTGTTTCATCAACATTTTCTAACATTTTATATGCAAAGATCATCAATAGGTCCCCTGATAAAATTCCAATATTTTTATTCCATTTTTTATGAATTGTATCTTTTCCTCTTCTTATGTCTGCATTATCCATGATGTCATCATGAATTAAAGTGAAATTATGAAAAAACTCTAGTGCAATAGATGGTTCAGTTATTTTGTTGAAATCTTCTTTAAAAAGTGAATAGGAGAGTATTGAAAGTGTTGGTCTAACTCTCTTACTTTTAAGACTTAAGATGTAATTAATTGGATCATAGAGCTCATCAGGTTTTCCCTGAATTCTAACTTGTTTAATTTTAGAATTTATAATTTCTTGATACTCCTTTATCTTATTCATGTTAACTCTAAATCTATAGTTCTTTTTTCTATATCAGTATCAATTACTAAAACTCTAATCGGTTGTCCTAACCTAAATATTTTTTTACTATTTCTTCCTGTTATTCTCATTTTTTCTGAATCAAAAATATAATGATCATCTTTCATACTTGATATTTTTATTAAACCCTCGCATAATGTCTCAACAATCTCTGCATATATTCCCCATTCAGTTATCCCTGAGATAATTGCATCAAATTTTTTGTCAATAAATAGCGACATGTACTCAGCTTGTTTATATTTAATTGATTCCCTCTCCGCTTTTGTTGCATTAATTTCCATTTTAGAACTATGCTTACACATGATGTCGTAATAAGTTTTTTCTTTAGGTTTACTTTCATTCATATAATCACTCAATAGCCTATGAACCATAACATCAGGGAATCTCCTAATAGGTGATGTAAAGTGAGTATAGTGTCTAAATGATAAACCAAAATGTTTCTCTTGTGTTGTTGAATATTTAGCTTTTGACATTGACCTAATAGCAAACTTCTCAACTGACCTCTCTTCGGGCTTTCCCTTTATTTCTTTCATTAAACCATTTAGTGAGTTTGCCAAACTTCCCTCATTGGTATTGATTGTATACCCAAACTGTTTTATGTAATTTTTTAATTCACCTATTTTACTTTCTTCTGGATCCTCATGTATTCTGTAAACAAAAGGATAAGGTTTATTTTCTTTTTTTTCAATTGATATAATTTTTTCAGCAACTAATTTGTTGGCAAGAAGCATATATTCTTCAACCATTTTATGAGTGTCTTGTCTTTTTTTTCTGAAAACTTCAATAGGTTTCTTCTCTTTATCTAATCTAAATTTAATTTCGTTACTACTGAAGTTAAATGATCCTGACTTAAACCTTTTTATTCTTATGTTTTTTGCTATATCATTTAAAATATTAAGTTTTTCATGAAATAGTCCATTTTTATTTTTAATTGATTCTTGTGCTTCATCATACGTAAATCTTTTTTTTGAGTGAATAACAGTTCTACCAATCCAATAATCTACTATTGATAAATTAGAGTCAAATTTTATAATTACGGAATAAGTTAATCTGTCAACATTAGGTTTTAGAGAACATAGATTATTTGAAAGTTTTTCTGGAAGCATCGGAATAGTTCTATCAACAAGATAAACTGATGTCGCTCTCTTTTCTGCCTCCTTATTAATTTTTGTTCTTACATTAAAAAAATGAGATACGTCGGCAATATGAATTCCAATTGAGATACAATCTTTTTCTTTTTCCACCGATAGAGCATCATCAAAATCTTTTGCGTCGTCTGGATCAATGGTAAAAGAATCTAATGATCTTAAGTCTTTCCTCTTTTTTATTTCTTTCTCTGATATAATTTCATTTAATAGTTCAGTTTCTTCATTTACTTCTGAGGGAAAGTCTGTGGGTAGACCAAAGTCGTGAATGATTGAGTTTATCTCTGTTTCATTCTCTCCAATATTACCTATAGATTTAATTACTTTAGCTTCTGGTTTTTTTGAACTATTTCCCCAGTCTATAACTTTGACCAGATATTTTTTTCTTTTTGAAAATTTATCATACCTCTTTTTTCTAATGAAAAAATCAACATATACTTTTTTATTTTTAGGTATAAAAAAAGCAAACCCTTTACTGTCTTCTACTGTTCCAATAAACTCAGTTGTTTTTCTTTCTAAAATTTTTATCACCTCTCCTTCAAGGTTTCTTTTTGATAGTTGGTGAGATACTTTAATTTCTACTTTGTCTCCATGTATTGCTCCTCTAAGGTATCTGCTTCTAACTTTTATGTCTTCAGAGTATTCATCTATTTCTATGAAAGCATATTTTTTATTAACATGGTCTACAGTTCCTTTTAAGGTATATCCTTTTGAGTTTGATTTTTTCTTTTTCTTTTTTTTAAACTTCATTATCTAAAATTTTAAACTCAAATACCTTGGAAAGGTTTTTTATAAGTTTATTTTCAACCTCACTAATATTAATATCACTACCCAATTCCTTTTTAATTGAAGTAACGTCTTTACCTTCTATCCCACAAGGGATTATGTTTTTAAAATATTTTAAGTTAGTATTTACATTTAAAGCTAAACCATGCATGGTAACCCATCTACTAGTTTTCACACCCATTGCACATATTTTTTTTGGATTATCGATTTTGTGGTTTACCCAAACCCCGGTTAATCCCTTTACTCTACCAGCTTTTATAGCTAATTCTTCTAAAGTTAAAATTACGGCTTCCTCCAATAGTCGTAAATATTTATGAATGTCTGTAAAGAAGTTTTCGAGATCAATAATGGGGTAAACAACTATTTGACCAGGTCCATGATAAGTTATGTCACCCCCTCTATTAATTTTGTAAAAATCTAAATTATCTCTTTCAATGATACTTTTATCAATCAATAAATTGTTTTCGTCACCACTTCTTCCCAAGGTATAAACATGGGGGTGTGAACAAGAGAGAATATAATTTTTAGTTTCAGAAATACTCTTACTGGTTCTATTTTTAATTTTAGTTTTTACTATTGAATCAAATAATTCTTCTTGTTGGTCCCAAGCTTTTTGATAGTCGATGTGACCAAGTTTTATCCACTTGATTTTTTTATTTTTAATAGTGTTCAATGTAGTAGAAATTTTAGAAATCTATTCTCTTATAAAAAGACTTCTATCATAGA
>JAYNOQ010000069.1:0-7572 GCA_038113315.1 Flammeovirgaceae bacterium
ATTGGAAACTTTCCAGCAATTGTTAGACCTATATCACCAAATTTTGTTGCATAAGCAAAGTTTTGAGCAGGCCCATGAAAATATTCAAGTGCTTTTTCTATATCAAAGATATTTTTAGCTTTCATTAATAATAGAAAAGTTTTGTATTCAACGGATTCATCATGAGCTATCCATCGCATAGCAAAGTTTATATTTAATGAGTCTTCTAGGAAGTTTCTATCATATGTAATTGGACCATAATGTGTATAAATAACAGTATCATAGAATGATTCTTCATCTTTAATTTTTATTTCCTCAATAATCTTTTCAGTTTTTAACCATTTATCTCCGTATCTATATTCACTTCTTGATTCATCTTTGAACTCAATTTTATACCAGTCAACAACATCTCTAGTCGCATTTGTTTCTCCCCAAGCAACATTGTCATTAAATCCAATTATTACTCCTGGAGAACCAGGTAATGAAGCACCCATTGAATTATAATTAGGTGAATTTAAATGAACAAGGTACCATATAGAAGGTAAGTTCAAGGATAAGTCCGGCTGACTGGCAAGAAAAACACTACCGTCTCTAGTCTTATTAGGTCCAATCGCAAAATTATGGCTTCCATTATCTTTATCTGGTTTTGAAATTGTCTTTGATGGAAGAATATTAAAATTTATGTTATTAGGAACTTCCTCTTTTTTTGGATTAAAATTAAAAATAGTACCTGATGGTATAATTGGACTAATTTTTGAGTTATACTCTGGAAATAAAACATCATATTGTTCTTTTCCTAAAGTATTTAATAGGTAAGTGTCTTCAATATCCATATCTCTACTTGATAACATATCAGACATTGACTCCATTAAAATAAAAGTTTTTAATAAAGACCATTTTTCTGGTTTGTAACCTAATAATTTATATTCTATTGGATAATTAGCATAATCTAAACTTTCAATATAGTCGTTTACACCTCTCACATATGACTGCAGTAATTCAAAGGTTTCCTTATCAGAAATCGATTTATTTAAAGTTCTTTTAGCAGCATAAGTTATTCCCTTCCTTCTCTGTTCTCTATCTCTTTTAAATGCTCTTTTTCCAAATATCTCAGATAGTTCTCCAGCTGCCGCTTTTATTTGAAACTCCATCTGCCATAATCTATGGAAAGCTGTTATATAACCTTGTGTATAAAATAAATCTAAGTCATTTTCTGAGAAAATATGTGGAACCAACAGGCTATCAAATTGAATAGTAACTGGTCCTTTTAAGCCTTTTAAGTTTATTTCCTCAAATTTCTGCAGGTTATTTTTTTCAGCATTCAACCAGAAACCATTGTAAGGATTTAAAAACTTTCCTATAGGAGGTATATTATTATATTGACTATTTAGTATTAATACTGACGAAATAGTAAGAATGAAGAAAAATAAAAATAGAATCTTTTTTCTCATATTATATTTTTGCGCGTTGGGAAGGATTCGAACCCTCAACCCTCAGAGCCGAAATCTGATGTTCTATCCAGTTGAACTACCAACGCAAATTACTTATTTTTTAAGTATTTCGTTAATTTTATCAGCTGCATCTTGAAGTGTATTAGTAGAGAAAACTTCTAATCCTGACTCTTTTATAATTTTTCCTCCTTCTTCTGAATTTGTTCCTTGTAATCTTACGACTATTGGAACGCTTATTTCTCCAATATTTTTATATGCTTGAACAACTCCATTTGCAACTCTATCGCATCGGACTATACCACCAAAAATATTTAATAAAATTGCTTTAACGTTAGGATCTTTTAATATAATTCTAAATCCTGCTTCTACTGTCTCTGCGCTTGCTGTTCCACCAACATCTAGGAAGTTTGCAGGGTCTCCTCCAGATAATTTAATAATGTCCATTGTTGCCATTGCTAAACCAGCACCATTTACCATACAACCAACATTTCCATCTAGCTTTACATAGCTTAAGTTAGACTTATTGGCCTCAATTTCAGAAGGATCTTCTTCAGTAAGGTCTCTTAGGTCTTCAATAGTTTTTTGTCTGAAAAGAGCGTTATCATCAATATTTACTTTTGCGTCTACAGCTAGAATTTGGTCATCTGAAGTTTTAAGAACCGGATTTATTTCAAACATAGAGGCATCAATTTTATCGTATGCGTTGTAAAGTGAATAAATGAATTTTGTCATTTCTTTGAAAGCATTTCCAGATAAACCTAACCCAAAAGCAATTTTCCTTACTTGGTATCCTTGCAGTCCCACTGAAGGATCTACCCATTCTTTAATAATTTTTTCAGGAGTCTCTTCAGCTACTGTTTCAATTTCAACACCACCTTCAGTCGAAGCCATTATTACATTTTTTCCATTTGTTCTATCTAAAAGTATTCCTAAATAAAATTCTTTGGGGTCGTTATCACCAGGATAGTATACATCTTCAGCTATAAGAATTTTGTTCACAGTTTTACCCTCTTCACCTGTTTGGTGCGTGACAAGGGTGCCTCCTATGATATCAGAGGAAATATTTTTGACATCGTCGATATTTTTTGCGATAACGACACCATTGGATCCTGTTTCTTTAATTTTCCCTTTTCCTCTACCTCCCGCATGAATTTGAGCTTTGATGACAAATATGTTTGTATTCTTCTCATCAGATAACTTTTTTGCGTTTTGATATGCTTCGTCGGGAGAGTTAGCAACATATCCCTCTTGAATTTTTACGTTAAAATTTTTTAAAATTTCTTTGGCTTGGTACTCGTGAATATTCATAATGTTACGAAGCTAAAACATAATAAATTATATATCAAATCTTACAATATTTATTAATCTTAAATATTATAATTAGTTAGTTTTGTTAAATGCTTACTGCAAAAAATATTTCTAAAAATTTCGGTGAAATAAAAGTTCTTGATAATATAAACCTGAATGTAGAGAGGGGAAGTATAGTCTCTATATACGGAAGCTCTGGAGCTGGAAAATCAACACTTCTTTATATCCTGAGTACACTTGATAAACCCGACAAAGGGGAGATTCAAATTGACAACCTATCAATTTCTGAACTTAAAGGGGATAAACTTTCTGATTTCAGAAACGATAAAGTAGGATTTATTTTTCAATTTCATAATTTGCTTGATGAGTTTAATGTTTTAGAAAATGTATGTTTGCCAGGCTACGTTTCGTCATCTAACAACAGTGACACAGAAAATAAAGCTAAAGAGTTATTAAAAGAGTTAGGCTTATCTTCAAGACTAAACCATAAGCCAAATCAACTTTCAGGAGGTGAACAGCAAAGGGTAGCAATTGCAAGATCATTAATAAATTCTCCTGAAATCATTTTTGCTGACGAACCGACTGGTAATCTTGATGCAAAAAATTCAAAAACCTTCATTGAACTTATTAAAAAGTTAAATAAAAAAATGAACCAAACTTTTGTGATAGTAACCCACAATAAAGAATTTATAAAAATATCCGACAAAAGCTATACAATCCAAAAAGGGAAATTAAATTGAATAAGGGCATATATTTTATGTTTTTTGCTACTATTTTTTTTATGGTAGTTAAAATTGGAGTTAAACTTTTACCGCATATTCCACCAATGGAAATAGTGTTTTTTAGATGTTTAATTTCTTTTTTAATCACTTATTTTCTACTTAAGAGGAAAGGACATAGTGTACTTGGAAATAACAAATTACTTCTCATGGGTAGAGGTGTCTTTGGAACTATAGGATTATATCTTTATTTTGTCATTCTTCAGGAAATACCACTCGCTACAGCATCTACACTAATTTATCTAACACCTCTATTTACCTCTTTTGTAGGAGTTATTTTATTGAAGGAGAAGATGACTGTAACTCAGTGGTTTTTATTATTAACAGCATTTGTAGGTATTCTATTAATACAAGGTTATGACGAAAGAGTTACGATTAATTATGTTCTTTTAGGTGCTTTGGGTAGTCTTTGTGCTGCTTTTGCATATAGTATAATAAGATACCTAAAAGATAAGGAGCATTCACTGGTTCTTATGATTTATTTCCCTATGATAGCATGTCCAATAGGCGCTATATTTAGTTATTTTAATTGGGTTACCCCATCAATTGAGGATTATTTAGTTCTTATTTCAATAGGAATATTCACCCAATTTGCTCAATATTTTATGACTAGGGCATATCAGTCTTCAGAAGTTTCTAAAGTTTCTATCGTTAGTTATATTGAAATATTATTTGTAATCGCTATTGGAAGCATTTACTTTAATGAAAATTTTGAAACACTTGTTTATATTGGAATGTTCCTTGTAACTTTTGGTGTTGTTTTTAATGTGACTTATTTTAAAAGTGATAAACAAAATATATAATACATCTTTATCTCTACTTACTGATTTATATCAGTTAACCATGTGTTATGGTTACTGGAAGAAAAATATTCATTTAAATGAATCAAATTTTTCAGTGTTCTTCAGAAAAAATCCATTTAATTCAGGGTATGCAGTCTGTTGCGGTTTAGAATTTATAATTGACTACTTAAATAATTTAAAATTTACTGATTCTGATATAGATTATCTACAATCATTGAAATCTGATGACGGTAAAAATTTATTTGATAAAGAGTTTCTTAAATTTTTAAAATCATTCAAATTTTCATGTGATGTTGAAGCTGTAGAAGAGGGTAGAGTTATTTTTTCCAATGAACCTATTATAAATATTAGAGGTCCTATATATCAATGCCAACTAGTTGAATCAGCTATAATTAATATGTTTAATTTCAACACATTGATAGCAACTAAAGCTTCTAGAATGAATTTGAGTTCTAAAGATGATCCGATACTAGAATTTGGGTTAAGAAGGGCTCAGGGAATTGATGGATCTCTTTCAGCAAGTAGAGCTTCATATATAGGTGGGACATCTAAAACTTCTAATGTATTAGCAGGAAAATTATTTAATATCCCAGTTAGTGGGACGCACTCTCACAGTTGGGTTCTTGCTTTTGATTCTGAATTAGAATCTTTTAAAAAATATGCTGAGGTAATGCCTAATAATTGCATTCTGCTTATTGATACATTTAATACAATGGATGGTTTAGACAATGCAATTATAGTTGCTAAAGAACTTGAGAAAAAAAATAAAAGACTGTTAGGAGTAAGAATTGATTCCGGTGATCTAGCATATTTAAGTAAAAAGGCTAGGGCAAAACTTGATAATAATGGATTAGAATATGTTAAAATAGTTGCCAGCAATGACCTTGATGAATTTCTAATTAAAAGTTTAAAAAATCAAAAATCAAAAATTTCAGTTTGGGGAATTGGAACAAAATTAGTTACAGCATATGATAACCCTTCTCTTGGAGCGGTCTATAAATTGACGGCTTTAAAAAATTCAGAAGGAAATTGGGATAAAAAAATAAAATTATCAGAGCAGAAAATAAAAATTAATAATCCAGGAATTAATCAAATTTTACGATTTAAGAAAAAAGAATTATTTGGAGGAGATATGATATATGATTCAACAGCTGAAACAGTTGGGAATAAAATGATTGATCCAAACGATTCTACCCGATATAAAAAGTTTAATAAAAAGTATTCCCATGAAAAGCTATTAATTAAAATTTTTGAGAAGGGAAAGCTTTCATATAAATGTCCTCCTTTAAAAATGATTAAACAGAGGTTAGAAGATGATTTAAAAATGCTTGATAATTCACATAAAAGACTTGAAAATCCTCATTCTTACCCAGTTGGTATTGAAGAAAATCTTTACAAGGAAAAGAAAAAAATGATTTTAAATCTTAGAAAATGAAGACATTATTAATTGTTGATGTTCAAAATGATTTTCTTCCAGGTGGATCTTTAGAGGTAAAGGATGGAGATAAAATAATTGATCCTATAAATGAGATAATGGATGATTATGATCACATAGTTGCCACAAAAGATTGGCATCCTTCTGATCATATAAGTTTTATTGACAGTCACGTAGGTAAAAGAGTTGGTGATATAATAAATGTCAATGGAATAGATCAAATTTTATGGCCGAGGCATTGTGTTCAGGATACATTTGGAGCTGATTTTCCAAATAATCTTAACCATGAAAAAATAAATAAAATCATCTATAAAGGGACCAATAAAGATATAGATAGCTATAGCGGTTTCTATGATAACGCAAAAGGAGCTACTACTCATTTATCTGAATATCTAAAGAGTAAGGGCATAGATAAGGTGGATTGTGTTGGTCTCGCAACTGAATACTGTGTGAAGTATACGGCTATTGACGCTTCAAGAGAAGGTTTTAGTACAAGAGTCAAGTTGAAATATACTAAAGGACTAAATCAGAATGATATAAATCAGGCTATAGAAGAAATGAGATCTAATAATATAGTAATGATCTAATTACTTTTTAGAATTCATAAATTCAATAAGCTCTACTACTTTTGATGAGTATCCCCACTCGTTATCATACCAACTCACAAGCTTTACGAATTTACTATTCAGCATTATTCCAGCTTCTGAATCAAAAATGGAAGTTCTTGGATCTCCCAAGAAATCAGTACTAACTACAGCCTCATCTGTATAACCTAATACTCCATTCAGTTCATTTTCTGATGCTGACTTCATTGCAGAACATATTTCTTCATAAGATGTCTCTTTGGTTAGGTTTACAGTTAAGTCTACCACCGATACATCAACTGTTGGTACTCTAAATGCCATACCAGTTAATTTACCATTTAAGCTAGGA
This sequence comes from Flammeovirgaceae bacterium, assembly GCA_038113315.1. Lineage (GTDB taxonomy): Bacteria > Bacteroidota > Bacteroidia > Cytophagales > MED-G16 > MED-G16. The sequence continues at coordinate 6,689 of JAYNOQ010000069.1, forward strand.
ATTACCTTACCCACTGCTTTGGCAGCTCCAGTTGAAGATGGAATGATATTAGAGAATGCAGCCCTTCCACCTCTCCAATCTTTCATAGATGGTCCATCGACAATTTTTTGTGATGCTGTTGCAGCATGAACTGTAGTCATTAAACCACTTTCAATTCCAAAATTGTCGTGTAATACTTTAGCCATTGGAGCTAAGCAGTTTGTAGTACATGATGCGTTAGAGACAAAGTTCATATCAGTAGAATAACTTGAGTTATTTACTCCCATAACAAACATTGGAGTATCATCTTTTGAAGGTGCTGACATAACAACTTTTTTTGCACCAGAGCTTAAGTGTCCTTTCGCAGAATCTTCAGTTAAAAATAACCCAGTAGATTCTACAATATACTCAGCATTTATATCACCCCAATTTAGGTTTGCTGGATCTCTTTCACTAGTAACTCTTATTTTATTTCCATTTACAACTAAGTCTTTTCCATCGATACTAACTTCACCATTAAATCTACCGTGAGTAGTGTCATACCTTAACATATAACTCATGTAGTTTGCGTCTATAAGGTCATTGATTCCAACAATATTGATATTTGGATTATTAATAGCGGCTCTGAAAACTAACCTACCTATTCTCCCAAAACCATTGATTGCAATATTTATTTTATTCATAGTTATATATTAGATTTTTGGCAAAACTATATATCATTCATTTGAAATCAAATAAAATAATATTATCAAATTATTTTTTTTTAAAATTAATATGATTTTTTGAGTACTGTTTTATATTTGCATCCGTATTGGTCCCTTCGTCTAGGGGTTAGGACGCCAGGTTTTCATCCTGGAAACAGGGGTTCGATTCCCCTAGGGACTGCGAATAAAAAAACCCATCAT
>JAYNOQ010000070.1:0-7538 GCA_038113315.1 Flammeovirgaceae bacterium
AATGATGATGTCGATAATTGTCCTGATACCCCTGAAGGTACTACAGTTGATGCTAGTGGTTGTGCTGACTCTCAGAAAGATACTGACGGCGATGGAGTAAATGATGATATCGATAATTGTCCTGATACCCCTGATGGTGCTACAGTTGACACAAATGGTTGTGAGATAATACTATTTGCTGAAAAGGTAACATTCGTTGAGAATATCTATCCTAACCCTACAAATGATAAGCTAACAGTTATTGTTAAACCAGGGCTAGAGATAAAAGATCTTTACTTTGTAGACTTTAGTGGTAAAACAATTAAACCTAAATCATTAAGTAGAAGTAGAGATAACATAGATATCAATGTGTCTAACTTAAATGAGGGAATCTATATCCTAGAGATAGTATCAGATAAAGAGGTAGATAAGGTTAAAATAGTAATTGAAAGAAATAAATAAATTTATTAATTCTAAATTTTTCAATCAAAAAAATTAATTTTGTAGATCAGAAAAAATGAAAACTTCAACTATACATCCCGATAATCTTGGTGCAACATTTAGCACACTATGTGTAATTCACTGTTTTGCTACACCATTTTTATTTATAACTCAAAGTTATATGTTAGTTGTTCCTGGCTGGTGGCAAGCTCTAAATTATATATTTCTAGCACTTTCTTTCTTTGCTGTTTATAAAACAAGTCAGAATTCATCAAATCAAATTGTTAAAACACTTTTATTTATATTTTGGGGAATTCTAGCTATACTTTTAATTAGTGAAGAATTTGAACTTTTTCACTTACCTGAATTCATAACATACTTAATAGGATTAACACTTGCAGGATTACATATCTACAATAAAAAATATTGTCAGTGTGTTGATGATGAATGTTGTGTTGATTAATTAAGATTACTCCTAAAAATTAATTAATTTAATTATTTAGCTTAAGGTAAAATCTTTGAGAAAAATAATAATAGATACTGATACAGCCACAGATGATGCAGTTGCAATAATGATGGCTCTTAAAAATGACCTTTTTAATATAAAGGCAATAACAACTGTTGCTGGAAATGTTGATTTAAATCAGGCTACATCTAATGCCCTCTATACATGTGAGCTATGTGAAAAACACATTCCAGTTTATAAAGGAGAAGGTCATCCTCTTAAACGCAAACTAGAAACATCAAAATTTTTTCATGGTAAAGATGGTCTAGGTGACACAGGTCCTTATATACCATCTAAAAAAGCTGAATCTGAAAATGCTATAAATGAAATCATATCATTGATAAATAAAAATCCAAATGAAATAGAAATAATTGCAATCGGTCCTTTAACAAATATTGCCAAGGTTTTTATATACGAACCTTCAGTAATTAAAAAAATTAAAAGTCTATACATAATGGGTGGTATTGGAGAAGGAAAGGGTAATATAACTGAACATGCAGAATTTAACTTTTGGGTAGACCCAGATGCAGCTGATATTGTATTAAACTCAGAAATGAATATCAAAATGATTGCTTGGGACACTACCCAGATCTATGGTTACCTTAATAAAAAAAATTTTGAAGATCTAGAAAAAATAAATACTCCCTTATCAAGGTTTGCTATCAACATACAAAAAAAAGGATTAGAATATTATAAGATAAAGTATAATGAACATAAAATAGACTTAGCAGATCCTCTTGCAATGGCTGTAATGATCAATGATGAAGACACTAATTATAAGAGGTGTAACATTAAAATTATACTTGACGGTGAAGAGAGAGGAAAAGATTTAATTTTTTTCAATAAAAATGGTAATATCAAATTAGCATCGAAAGTATCTCGAACTAATTTTTTAAATACTCTCAAAAAAAGTCTAGTTTAGAATTATGAAAATTCTAAATTTTGGCTCAATTAATAAAGATTTCTTTTATTTAGTTGATGATTTTGTAAAACCTGGTGAAACCATTTCATCAAACAGATATGATATCAAGATTGGAGGAAAGGGTTTAAATCAAAGCGTTGGAATCTCAAAAGCAGGTAATAGGGTTTATCATGCAGGAATTATAAATAAGGAAGATAAATTCATATTAGACAAACTAAAATCATGGAAAATAAACTGTGATAATATTCTTGTAAGTTCCAAACCAACTGGCCATGCAATAATTCAAGTTAATAGGAAAGGTGAAAATTCAATAATAATACATGGAGGAGCAAATCATGATTTTAAATTAGAATCTATTAAATCAATTTTATCAAAATTCGATCCAGGAGATATATTACTTATTCAAAATGAAATTAATAATATTGAACAAATTATTGATATAGCTCATCATAAAAAAATGAGAATAATTTACAATCCAGCTCCATTTAATTCTAAAATTTTAAACTATGATCTAAATAAAATTACTACTCTAATATTAAATCAAACTGAGGGTGAAGGCTTATCTAATAAAAAAACCCCAAATGAAATTTTAAAAAATTTAAATAATAATTTCAAGAATACAGAGATAATATTAACTCTAGGAAAAAAAGGATCTATATATTCCTTTAAAAATGAATTAATTAAAATTAAAGCTCATCAAGTAGATACTGTTGATACTACTGGAGCAGGAGATACTTTCATAGGTTATTATGTTGCTGGAGTTGTGTCTAAAATGAATAAGAAAGATAATCTAGATAGAGCGAGTAAGGCTGCAGCAGTAACCACTACTAAATTAGGTGGAGCTGAATCAATACCAAGGATAAATTAAAGAGCTTCATTTTTTCTTTCAACGAAAGAATTTCTTCCATCTTTATTTTTAATCAGATCAAATGCATCAAATAATTCACCCGTTGCAGTATATGATTGATAAGTTAATTTATCACCATCAATAGAAATTACCTGAAAAAGTTGTTTGTTATTACCAACTTTATCTCTTAAAGCTCTGCTGTCACCTTCATATTCTTCCCAGTTAGCTTTAACCCTATACATTTTCCCTCCACTTACTGAAACAACATATACTGTACCAGTCTCATCTTTAACATTTTCTCCATCTAAAATATTTGTTTCATATGGCTGAACTCTACCCCTAGTATAAGTATGGTCGTGACCCTGAAGAGCAAGATCAACTTTGTATTTATCAAATAAAGGTTTCCATAAGTTTCTTAATTCAACATTATCTCTGCCTCTTGACGCTGAGAATATTGGATGATGATATGTAGCAATTGTCCATTTATTTGGATTATTTTTTAGAACTGTCTCAAGCCAAACTGCCTGTTCTTCAATCATCAAATTACTATTTAATGCAATGAATCTTACACCTTGATAGTCTAAATAATAATTTGTCTCTTCAATTCCTTTCACACCATTCATTGGAAGAGTAAACTGATTATTCCACTGAATAGATAATCTTTTAATTCCTTGGTCTATATCTTCCTGAATTTGCGGATTATATTCATGGTTTCCAGGAACTGGGATTGAAGGAAGAGACCTATGAATCCATCCTCCAGCCATAAACCATTCGTGCCACTGATGTTCTTCGTGAGCATCATCAATTAGGTCTCCAGCATGAATTATAAAACTAGCGTCCGGAGCTTTTTTATAACCCATTCTAATTAATCTAGACCAAAGCTCTAGTATGTAGTTCTGAGCATCGCCGACATATAGAAAAGAAAAAGGTTCATCTTCTTTTTTTGCAGTAGTAAACTGAATCCATTCGCTCCAAATTTCACCATCTCCAACCCTATAACCATACATTGTATTAGATTTCAAGTTTTTAAAGGTTACAGAATGGTAGTTATGATTTAAGTCATTGAATGTAGTTTTTTTTGGATTTTTTCTATCAATAACACCAACTACATTTTCAAAATTAAAATTAGTAGTTTTTGCCTTTAAAGTATTGGCAGTACTTATAAATGCAGGGTTTTCGTTTGCAATGGCTATTTCTCCATAACCTACTTTAACATCTTTACTAGTTCTCCAAGTTACACTTATAGTAGAAGAGGGATCCTCAGAAAAATTTAAAACAATGTGATCTGGATGTTTACTTGGATTACTCCAATTTTTAACAAATTGAGGTTTTTTATAAACACGCTGTGAAAGTGTATCATTATAAAAAAATGTAAGGCAAAGTAATAGGATAATGTTTTTCATATAACAAAATTAAAATATTGTTTAAGAACACGAGGCAATATTAATATTAAATTTCTACCCCAGATAATTTACCTTCTCCATTTTTTTATAGACAGCTAAAATTACTACACCAAATAAAATACCGGCAATAAGGAGAATAATACTTGTTAAACCGGATGCAGCAAAGGATAATCTAAGCATAATTGTTGAAATTATAAATCCTGTATTTCTAATAAGCTGAGAGTATCTCTCTGTGTACCTAAATGATATTAATAATAGAAGGACATCAACAAGAATCAGAATAGTAAAAAAATCAACAAAAAATAAAAAATCAATATTAGTCTGACTTCCTGCAAATAAACTATTAACCCAATCATAGAAACTAAGGATTGCTAAAGCTAGTAGAACCGGAACAAGAAGGATTGATATTATTTTTTTTTGACTTATAAACTTCCTGAGCTTATTATCTATTTTGGGAGTTTTAGGCTTCCCAGCAGTAGTTTTAAATAAATAAATGAGAAAAAATACAATTACAAAACCTACAAGATCATAAATGAATTGAATATTTGCCTGGTTTGATAAGAAATCATTGCTTAAATCAACCATAGGCACATCCTTAAATATTTTTCTAATTAGCACAAGTGATATTATCTCATATCCTTTTACTACAGAAACCGTAAATGAATTTGGTAAATAATATATGAGCAAAAAAGCCTCATAAACTAAAATGAATGAAAAGGGAGTATATAAAGCAGAGATTGGGTTATTTAATAATTCCCTACCAACATTAATTTCAAGAACACCATATGTATTCAAAAAAATTAACAAAAGATGTATCAAAAATCCACTAGCAGCTAGAATTAATATAAATTTCTCAAACCTTTTTTGAATTGGTTTAGAGAAAACTTTTTCGAAAAGTAAATCTATAGTATTCATATAACATAAAGATTTAATTTTATAAACGTTTTTTATTCTTTATTGTTTTTCAAGCTGTAGTGAGGAAATGAATTTGATAATAGATTTAATTATAAAAAAAAGGGGCTATTATGCCCCTTTTTCTATTTATTTTATATTATGATTAGAATGAATAATAGCTTGAATTAGGTTGTAAAACCTTTAATCCGTTAGCACCACCTACCATTAAAGGAACCATTTGTTGTATAAAATCATCCTCAGTCATTCTCCAATTTAAATATTCACCATACTTATCATAGTTTTCCCACTCTCCAACAAGATGAAGTGTATATGAATCATCATTAAATGCCATCTCATATCTAATTGCACCATCATATGCAACAGTTGTAGGAATTCCTCTCTCTGATTTTAATAGTTCAATGATTTCATCTTTCTTGCCTTTCTTAACAGCAATTTGGATAAAAACTAGATTTTTAGGATAAACAGCATTAATCATCCCTCCAAAATCAAAGTAATCTCCCTGACCTATAACTTTTCCATCCTCATCAAAATTCATGTACCAGTAGCCATGAAGGTTAAGTTCTTTTCCAGTTGCTACATTTACACCAGTCCAGTTTCCATAAGTTCTAACACTTCCATCTAAATTTCCTAGACTATCAGTCCCTGGTAACCAAATATTAGCAGTGTATTTAACGTTATCAAAAGCTGCGTGGTATCCTTTTAACATATTTACATACTGGTCATATCCAGCAGTCTCAGAACCATAAAGAGAAGAGTTAGATTGAATTTTGTCACTGATAAGTGCCAGTTGTCCATCTATATCTTCTTTACCATGTAATTCAAATAATTTTTTAGCAGTTGCTAAATTCCTTTCGTAATTAGGATTCGTGTTACATCCATAAATAAACATTACAGAAATAACAAAAATTAAATTTTTCATATTCTTAATAATTTGTTTAGGGCACAAAATTAAATAAAAATTGATAATCAATTTGAATGAGCTTATTATTGATTAGAATTTAGATACTCCTTGAAATTATCATAGCCCTTAATTTCAACTGAATTTTTCTTCTTATTTAAAATATTTTTTAGTTGAGGAGGAACATTAAACCTAACATCAAGAAAATTTCTAACTTCATTATAAAACTTGTAAAGATGAGCTGTTTCTAAAAAAATACAATGAGAACCTAAATTATTATTAATATATTTTTTGGCTCCTAGGTACCCAATAGCACCATGAGGATCACAGAGATAATTAAATTTTAAATAAAGTTGTTTTATAGTGTCTTCTGTATCATTATCTGTAAAACTATAAGCTTGTATAATATCCTTCATTTTTTCTAGATCATAATCAAAAATCTCATTAATTCTATTAAAATTACTTGGGTCACCCACATCCATAGCGTTTGATATAGTTTCTTTTGAGTACATTGGAGTATAAACTCCAGTTTTAAAATACCTCTCTACTGGATTATTAATATTATTTGATGAAATAATATTTTCAATGGGAACACCTAATTTTTTGGAAACTATTGCAGAGAATAGATTACCATAATTACCTGAGGGTATAGAAAATGAAAATTTTTCTATAGAGGGTGATAACTGACTATAAGCAAAAAAATAATACAGAGTCTGAGGTATCCATCTTGATATGTTTATTGAATTAGCTGTAGTAAAGTTAAAATTAGAAGTTAAATCTTTATCAATTAAAGCGTCCTTAACTATTTTCTGGCAGTCATCAAAAGTACCTTCAATCTCAACTGGAAAAATATTATCTGAGAAAGTTGCAATTTGCTTCTCTTGAATATTTGATATTTTATTTTTTGGATACAAAATAAAAACATCTAAGCCTTTAACCTTATGAAAACCACTAGCTACAGCCGCTCCGGTATCTCCAGAAGTAGCAACTAGAACTGTAACTTTCTTATCATAATCTTTTTTAATAAAATGACTCAAGCATCGAGAAGTGAATCTAGCTCCAACATCTTTAAAAGCCATTGAAGGTCCATGAAATAACTCTAGAACTGAAATATTTTCATCAATCTTTTTTAGAGGAAATTCAAAATCAATAGAGTGCTCAATTATTTTTTTTAGAGATTCATCATCAATTTGTTTTCCTACAAATTGTGAAATTACTTCCATTGATATTTCTACTTTATCGTATTCATCCAGATTTTTTATAAAGGATTTTTTTAGAGATTTAATTTCTTCTGGAAAGTATAAACCTCTATCAGGAGCTAAACCATTAAATAATGCTTCCTTAAAGGTTACCTTGTGATTATTATTGTTAAGACTAAAATAGTTCATTAATCAGAAGAAATTATTTTTATTCCTTCAGAACTAATTTTAGAGACATAAGTTGAAAAGTCAATATTTGTTTCTTTGTATATCTTCTTAATTTCAATATTAATTTCATTAGCATCATCCTCACCCTTTGTTAGAGCAAATATTGAGGGACCGGAACCAGAAATTGAACATCCTAAAGCACCCAATTCTAAGCATTTTTTTTGAACCTTATCGAAAGAAGGAATTAATTTCTTTCTATGC
>JAYNOQ010000071.1:0-4352 GCA_038113315.1 Flammeovirgaceae bacterium
GCAAATAATACACCTAGGATACCACCTATAATTAATCCAACAATTAGACTAATAAATGAATTTGTAGAATTTTTACTCATAATTGTTTATTTATTATCTATTAAACCTTTTCCGGTTTTAATTATTTTCTTTTCTTTTAGCAAATTTAATGAAATTACATCTAAAAGACCATTTATAAACTTACCACTCTTCGGAGAACTATAATTTTTTGCAATATCAATACATTCATTAATTGATACTTTTACTGGAATATTGCTAAAATTAACCATTTCACCTATACCCATTCTAAGTATTGTCCTGTCCATTAATGATATTCTCTCTATATCCCAGTTCTTAGCATATTTTGAGATATGACCATCATATTCAGTTGAATTATCAATAACACAATCAAACAAAGAGCAAGCAAATTTAATGTCATCTTTAATGTCCTCTGATAAACTTGCGGTAGCAAATGTATTAAAATTTGATGAATTCAGAGTTTTCAATGTTTTTTTTATCATTGATTTTATAATTAGAAAATCTTCATTCCAAAATATATTTTCTTCTTCAAATGACTTCTGGATATCGTTGTTTTTAAATAAAAATTTTACAATCAAATTTTGTATGAAATCAAAATCTTCTTCAAATTTTGGGTTCTCTATTGTGACATAATTTTTATAGAATTCCTCATCTAATAATACATTATACCAATTTCTAATTTTTTCAGTTTTAGTGCTCCATCCATTTTTATGTTTTATCAATCCATCAATTATTTGAGTGTTTTTTTCGAGAAAATTAATAATTTTATTATCTGAGAGATTGAATCTAGACGTACTCTTTTTAATTAACTCCTTTTTAGCAATCTGTTTCTTTTCTTCGTTAATATTTTTAAGTACTATTAGTAGAGAAATTATTTCAAAATAAGACTTTTCTATATCTAGAATAGATTGATGTAATTGTTTAGATATTTTTAGCTGAAGCTTTTTTTTATCCTCTTTATGTACTACTTGATTATAATAAGAAAATAATAACTGTAAAACTTTTACCCTTAAGGATCTTCTGTTTATCATGTGCTTCAAATTCAAGAACGAGATGCAAATGTAGTTACTTTTTAGAATTTTCCTTAATTCTATCTTTTGCCAATTGAATTGCTGATGAATTTGTTGAAATAGAATTTTCTTCAGAATGTTTAATTACAGAACTAACCTTGTCATAAATTAGCCCAGTCATATCCATTACCTTTTTAGAATCTAAGTCATTTATCTGTTCATGATAAACACTTATTATTCCTCCAGCATTAATTAAAAAGTCAGGAATATATAAAATATTTTTCTTTAAAAGTTCTTCTGGAATATCTGAATCATTTTCTAACTGATTATTTGCAGCACCTGCAATTATATTACAATTAATATTCTTTAATGAGTTTCTATTTATAGTTCCTCCAAGTGCACAAGGAGAAATAATATCGTATGTGTCGTCGTAAATATTTTCAGGATCGACAACTGTAACATTTGTATCATTAATTAAGTCAATATTTTTTGAATTAATGTCACAAACAAAAACATTAGCATTTTCTTTCAATAAGTGGCCTACAAGTTTTCTCCCAACATTACCAACACCCTGCACTAGAATTTTTTTACTTTCTAAAGACTCTTTACTAGAGATATGTTTTACAGCAGATTTAATTCCCATATATACTCCAAATGCTGTTGGAGCCGAGGAGTCACCTAATCCACCATGTTCTTTTGGTAGTCCTACTACAAATTTTGTTTTTTCTTTTATCCATAAAATATCTTGTGTTGACATATTTACATCTTGTGCAGTCCAATATTTTCCATTTAAATCATTTATAAACTCGCCAAATCTTTTAATAAATTTTTCTGACTTCAAATTTGGTTCTCCAATTATAACTGCTTTTCCTCCTCCAGCATTTAGACCAGCAAGAGATGATTTATAACTCATTGCTTTAGATAAATTGATCACATCTTCTAGTGCGGCAGAATCAGAAGCATAATTCCACATTCTAGTACCTCCTATTGCGGGGCCAAGAGATGTATTATGAATACCAATAATTGCTTTTAAACCTATAGATTCGTCATTACAGAAGACCAGTTGTTCATGATTATCTTGCTTAATTTTTTCAAAGACGGAATTATTTTCATCTATGCTCATAATTATGATTTAAATAATAGTTTTACAGTTAGTTAGTCATAAAATTATATAAAAATTTGAAAGACCTATCGTATTTAAATAAATACCTTTTAAAGTATAAATATTACTACACCATTGGAGGGGTATTTATATTAATTTCAACAGCTTTTGCAATTGTTCCAGCTACACTAATTAGAGAGACTTTTAACCTCATAGAAAATGGATATAAAGAGTACTCACTAGGAAATACTTTAGCTAAAAAAGAAATTTTAAAAGATGTTTTGTTTTATTCTTCAGCAATAATTGTTGCAGCAATCATAAGAGGTTTTTTTATGTATATGATGAGACAAACAATAATAGTTGCTTCAAGAAAAATAGAATATGACTTAAAAAATGAGATTTTTTATCATTATCAAACCCTCCCACTTAAGTTTTATAAAAAAAATAATACCGGTGATTTGATGAATAGAATTTCTGAAGATGTTAGTAAGGTAAGAATGTACTTAGGTCCAGCACTAATGTATGGAATGAATGTTACTATTCTGATGTTAATGGTAATTCCATTTATGTTTTATATAAATTTTAACTTGGCCTTTTACAGTTTAATGCCTTTACCTCTATTAGTTGTTTCAATATATTTAGTTCAGAACATAATTAATAAACGATCAGAACAAATTCAGGAATCTCTATCTAATCTATCAACATACGTCCAAGAAACTTTCTCAGGAATAAGATTAATTCAATCATTTGTTAGGGAAATAAATTTTGAAAAAGTTTTTGCACAAAAAAGTAAAGAGTATAAAAACAAATCGATAGGCCTTCAGTTTGTACTTGCTTTATTTTTTCCAGTGATTATGACCTTAATTGGTCTTAGTATTATTATAACTGTTTATGTTGGGGCATTAGAAGTTTTTGATGGTAATTTATCAATCGGAAACATAGCTGAATTTTTAATTTATGTTTATTTGTTAACCTGGCCAGTTACGGCTTTAGGCTGGATCACTAGTATTATTCAAAGAGCTTCTGCTTCTCAAAAAAGAATAAACGAGTTTCTTAAAGAAAGTTCAGATATAACCTCATCCGAAAACAAAAGAATTATTCTTCAAGGTAAAATTGAGTTTAAGAATGTCTATTTCAAATATTCAGATACGAAGATTCAAGGAATGGAAAATGTTTCTTTTAAGATAAACCCTGGAGATTCTTTAGGTATAATTGGCTCAACCGGATCAGGAAAGAGCACTATAGCCAATAGCATACTAAGGTTATTTGATATTGATAAAGGTCAAATATTAATTGATGATACCGATATTAAACAACTTAACATCTCACATTTTAGAAAGCAAATAGGGTATGTCCCCCAAGATGTATTCCTTTTTTCTGATACTATTGAAAACAATATATTATTTGGAACTGTAAACAAAAGTTTTGATCTAGTAAAAGAAGCAGCAGAAAATGCTGATTTATTGAGAAACATAAATTCTTTTCCAGAAAAATTTGAAACAAAAATTGGAGAAAGAGGAATAACTTTATCAGGTGGACAGAAGCAAAGAGTATCTATTGCAAGAGCAATTATAAAGGAACCTAAAGTTTTAATTATGGATGACTGTCTATCTGCTGTCGACACAAAAACAGAAAATGTAATATTAGAGAATATTAAAAAAATTATGGTGAATAAAACATCCATAATTATTTCACATAGAATATCCTCTGTTAAATTAGCAAAAAAAATTATTGTGATTGATTCAGGAAAAATTATTGAGGAAGGAAATCACAAAACCCTATTGGAAAGAAAAGGTGTGTATTTTGACTTATATAAACAACAACTTGAAAGTGACAAATAGCTACAATTAGTTTGCTATATTTTTATATTGCATCTCATAAAGTTTCTTGTAAAAACCATTTCTTTGAAGCAAATCTTTATGGTTGCCAATTTCTTTTATTTCACCAGAGTCTATTACTACTATCTTATCTACCTCTTTTATTGTTGATAATCTATGAGCAACAACAATAGAAGTTCTATTCTTCAGAATTTCAGAGATGGCTTTTTGAATCATGGTTTCAGACTCTGAGTCAATCGACGAGGTTGCTTCGTCAAGAAGAATAATCTTTGGATCATATAGCATAATTCTAATACATGATATTAATTGTCTCTGTCCAACAGAAAGAGAAATACCTCTTTCTTTTACATCAAATTGTAATCCGTTAGGAAGTTTATTAATAAA
>JAYNOQ010000071.1:4452-7389 GCA_038113315.1 Flammeovirgaceae bacterium
ATTCTTTTTGAGCTAACAACACCCATCTGCAATGTATTAAATCTATCTGCTATTGACCGGATGGGTCTAAAAAATAACTGCAAGTACATTATAAATGCGACTAAAACACCAAGAGTAACTTCTTCTGAAAAAAGCTGATTTGATCCATACCAAATAAGTAAACCCAAGCCAATCGATGTAAATAATTCCATCACTGGAAAATAAATTGAATAATAAAGCACAGCTTTTAGATTAGCTTTTAGGTGCGTTTCATTAATATCCTTAAACCTTTCATATTCTTTTTCCTCATTCCCAAAAATTTGGACAATATTCATCCCAATAATATGTTCTTGGACATATGAATTAAGGTTAGCTACTGCATTTCTAACATTATTAAATGAAAGTTTTACCTTTTCTTTGAACACATAAGTTGTCAAAAAAAGAAAAGGTAGTGTTGCTAAACTTATCAAAGTTAATTTCCAGTTTATATAAAACATCAAAATAACTATGCCAAAAAGTTGAAGAATGTCTCCAATTATAGCGGCAATACCCTGTCCAAATATATCAGCAATAGTTTCTATATCAGAAACATTTCTCGTTACTATTCTGCCTATTGGTGTTTTATCAAAAAACTGAAGTTTAAAGTTTTGTAAATGAGAAAATAATTTAATTCTAATATCCTTTATAATATTTTGCCCTAGCCATCCAGAAAGGTATGTGTGAAAATACATGACTATCGCATTTATAATTAATAAACCAAATAATAAAAATATCATGTTCTTCAGACCATCTAGATCATTTAAACTTACATAGTCATCAATAATTATTTGGGTGATATATGGTCTTATCGGCTGGAGTATTGATAGGCTTAAAGTCAAAAATATTAAGACATAAAAAACTCCCATATAGGGCTTGCAAAATATGAAAAGTCTATTTAAGATTTTTAAATCAAATAAATTTCCACTAATATTTTTATTACTCATAAGTATACCTCTTTATCATATAAAACATTGCTGAGATATAAACCATGCGGAGGAACAGAAGGACCAGCATACTTCCTGTCTTTTTTTAATATGATATCTTCTAGAGATTCTATACTTAATTTTTCTTCATTAATTTGAATCATTGTTCCCATAATTGCTCTAACCATTCCTCTCAGGAATCTATCTGAAGAAATAGTAAAATAATAATTGTAGCCTTCTTTTTTAATTTCAGCTCTACTTATTTGGCAATTATAGTTATTGACATCTGTTTTTACTTTTGAAAAAGTTTTAAAATCGCTGTGATCGATAAGGACTTTACATGCATCATTAATTAGACTTATATTTATTTCTTTGGGATAGAACAGAGATCTATCATTTAAAAAAGGTGATTTAACACAATGAATTTTATATATGTATTCTCTGCTTATTGCATCAAATCTTGCACTTATATTTTCTTTTACTTTCTTTATTGAATTAATTGATATATCACTTGAAAGGAACGAATTGATTCTATATAAAAAAGAGTTATCAATAGGCTTATCATAGTCAAAATGAGCCACTTGACTAATAGCATGAACTCCCGTATCCGTTCTACCACTACCCATTGTCTTAATTTTTTTCTTTAATAATAAGGATATTGCATTATCAATCTCTTCTTGAATAGTAGAAGCATTTTCTTGGATTTGCCATCCATGATAATTTTTTCCATGATATGATATCTCAATAAAAAACCTCACTTTTTAATTCATTTTTTATTTCTTTGTACAAAATAATCTCATGATACAGAGAATCCAAACAATATTCTTAATCTTATACATTGGAGCTTTAGTTTCTACGTTTTTTTTTCCAGTTTGGCAAAAAATTTCATTTGATGAAAACAATTCCGTTGAAACAATAATAACAGGTTACGTTACTACGGTTGATTTCAATAGTGGAGATTCAAGTATTTTGTATGATAATTTTTTTATTGCTGGATTGGTTATTGGATCATGTATAATTGCTTTGATTTCTATATTTAGCTATAAAAATAGGCTAAATCAAATTAAATTAGGAGCTTTAAATTCATTGATCACATCAGTGCTAATAATATATTTTTTATATGATATTTTTTATAATGAATCGTACATTGAGATCAATGACAAAATCAGTTTTCTAATTTCATTTTATTTAATATTTTTGGCGATATTTTTTAATTTTCTATCAAATAGATTTATTAGAAAAGATGAATTATTAGTAAGAGAATCAGACAGAATTAGATAAAAAAAAGTGAAAGAAAAAGGTAATATTTCAATAAATACAGAGAATATTTTTCCAATAATTAAAAAATTTCTCTATTCAGACCATGACATATTTTTGAGAGAATTAGTATCAAATGCAGTTGATGCAACTCAAAAAATAAAAAGCTTATCTCAAATGGGTGAGCTTAAAGAAGAACTTGGTGATTTGACAATTGAAATTTCTGTTGATAAAAAGAAAAAAACTATATCAATTTTAGATAAAGGAATTGGTATGTCTGCAGATGAAATAAAAAAATATATTAATCAAATTGCTTTTTCAGGAGCAACAGAATTTGTTGAAAAGTATAAAGAGAAAGGGGACGCACAACAAATAATAGGACATTTTGGCCTTGGATTTTATTCAGCATTTATGGTTTCTTCATACGTAGAAATCAAATCAAAATCATACATAACAAAAAATAAATCAGCTTACTGGAGATGTGATGGAAATACTGAATTTGAAATTAAGGAATCAAATAAAAAAGAAAGAGGAACAGAAATAATTCTACATATAAATGATGATTCAAAAGAATTTTTAGATGAAACAAAAATTAATGAAATACTAGGTAAATACTGTAAGTTTTTACCAGTGGAAATAAAATTTGGGCAAAAAGATGAATCAAAGGAGGACGGAAAAGATAAAGATGGTAACCCTAAGTACAAAACAGTTAAAGTTGATAATATCATTAATAACCCAA
>JAYNOQ010000072.1:0-7215 GCA_038113315.1 Flammeovirgaceae bacterium
TTTGAACATCCATTTTTAATCTTTTTTGTTAAATCCATATTTTTTATCAAGCTTATTTATCAAATGAACATAGATAAATATTAGAATAACAAAAACATACATAGATCCTTGTTGAGCAAACCAAAACCCTAACTTAAACCCACCTAGATAAAATGAATCAAAAAATTCTTTAAATAGAATTGAGAAACAAAAGGAAACAAGAAACCATATCGATAAAAGAATTCCTACGTATTTTAAATTTTCTTTCCAATAATTAGTATTTTGGGTACTCAATTTGGTTTAATTTTTAATTAGTAACAATGAAGATAATTAATTTAATTCTTTTCCTTTTCATAACAGTTCAAATTAATGCTCAAGATATTCTGAGTCTAAAAGAAAGAGCCAGGGTAATTGAAGAAATTCAAAAAGACAGATTTGATAATCTACTCCCTCAGCTTATGGAGGAGACAGGTATAGATATGTGGGTAATTATAACAAGAGAATATAATGAAGATCCAGTAATAAAAACTCTTCTTCCACCTACTTGGTTAAATGCAAGAAGAAGAACAATATTAGCTTTCCACTATGATAAGAAAAGTAAAGATTTAGAAAAAGTTGCTATAGCAAGATATTCTTTTGGAAAAAATATTCCCTCTATATGGAATAAGGAGGAGGAACCTAATCAAATGAAAGCTCTTGCTAAATTTATTGAAGAAAAAAATCCAGAAAAAATTGGATTAAACTATTCAGATCATTTTGCATTAGCAGATGGAATTGTCAAAACTGACTATGAACTATTTATAGAAAATTTATCAAGTAAATTATCTAAAAGAGTTGTTTCTGCAGAAGAACTTGCAATAAGATGGATTGAGACAAGAACCGAGAAAGAAATGATAATATATGATCAACTAGTAGAAATTACTCACGGAATTATTAACGAAGCTTTTTCTACTAATGTAATAACTCCTGGTGTTACAACTACTGATGATGTTGTTTGGTGGATGAGGGAAAAAGTAAAAAAACTTGGTCTTAAAACTTGGTTTCATCCAACAATTGATGTTCAGAGGAATGAGAGCAGTGATCTATATGCCTTCGATGGCGAATCAAAATTTGATATAATTCTACCTGGAGATTTAATTCATTGTGATTTTGGCATTACATATCTTACATTAAATACAGACTGCCAAGAGTTGGCTTACGTTCTTAAACCAGATGAAACGGAAGCACCAGAGTATCTTGTTAAGGCTTTAGATGAAGGAAATAGAGTGCAAGATATTTTTACTGATTTATTTGAGCATAAAAAAACTGGAAATCAAATATTAAAAGAAGCTTTAGAGCAGGGAAGAAATGAAGGTTTAAGACCTCAAATTTATACCCATCCTCTAGGTACTTTTGGTCATTCAGCTGGAACAACATTAGGGATGTGGGATTCTCAGGGCGGAGTTCCATTTACCGGTGATTTTCCCATGAACTATAATACCGTATATGCAATTGAATTAAATACTAAGGTGTTTATCAAAGAATGGAATAAAGATATTAGAGTTATGCTTGAGGAAGCTGGAGTATTTGAGGAGAAAGGTTTTAGATATGTGAATGGAAGACAGACAGAGCTAATATTGGTAGGTAGTAAAAGAAATCACCTAGGAAATTAGAAAGAGTCTACTTCTAAGTAAGCATCAACTAATGCATTTTCTCCTTCTTTACCTTGTATAGAATTACCGTGTTCCATTCCTAGTATACCATTATAACCTTTTCCATAGATAAATTTGAATACATTTTTATAATTTATCTCACCAGTTGTTGGCTCCTTTCTTCCAGGGTTATCACCAATTTGAAAGTATGCAATTTCATCCCATGTATTTTCTATATTAGGAATTAAATTTCCTTCTTGAATTTGCTGATGATATATATCAAATAAAATTTTACAAGATGGCGAATCAACTGCCTTACATATTTGATAAGCTTGAGGGCTTTCGGTTAAAAATAATCCAGGATGATCTCTAAAATTTAATGGTTCTAGAACCATAACTAATCCATGGGGTTCTAAAATATCACATGCTCTCTTGAGAGTTTCAACAACATTTGAGGTTTGATAAGACATATCCTTCCTTAAATCTAAATGTCCAGGAACTACTGTCATCCATTTTGCGTTTACTCTTTTAGCTACTTCTACTGAATTCTCAATATAATTTAAAAATTCATTTCTATAACCATCATCTCCACTTGAAAGATTAGGTTTATCCCAGTATATTTTATGAGCTACAAAAACTCCCATTTTCATTCCTCTATTCTCTAATGTTTTAGATATTTTATTTTGAAGTGCTATTGACCTTGAACTCATTCCATTATCCTCAAAAGCTCTAAAACCTAGGTCAGCCATGTAATTTATTTGATCAATAGGATCATCACCAACAGTATTTTTAAACATTCCTAGGTGAGGTGCATAATTTAAATTAAAAGTATTCTTTGAAAAAGAATTGAATGGAAATAGAGAACCAATCGATAAAGAAATAGAAAATTTATTTATAAATGTTCTTCTTAACATATTCAAATAAATTTAGTTATTCCAGGAACAGGAATATCATAATATCCAGCAGAATCTGGTAAAGTTGGAGCCTTAGAATTCCATGTCAAGTTATCTGGAACTAGGTTCTCTTTAGAATTCATAATTTGATCCCAAGTAATTTTCTTTCCAGTATAAGTTGCCATTCTTCCCATAATTGCTGAAAGAGTACTTTTGGCAGCATTTTCAGTATCTGATATAACCTCTCCATTTCTTATAGATTGAAATAATTTATCGTGCTCAACTTGATACGGATTTGGATCATCAGACCATGATTTTGGATATTTGTAAGTAAGCTCATTCTTTAAATTATATATTTCTCCCTTACCTAATACAACTGATCCTTTTGATCCTTGAAATACCTCATCTACTCGACTTTCTGTCCCTTTCTGATGTCTACACTGACTAGAAACAACTGCCCCTCCAGGGTAGTGAAATTCAACAAAATGATGATCAAATATCTGGCCATGTTCCATTCCGTTTCGAACTTCTCTTCCTCCCATACCCTGAGCATGAGAAGGGTATTCTCCAATAAACCAGTTTGCTACATCAATGTTATGAATATGCTGCTCGAGGATATGATCTCCACATATCCACGTGAAATAATACCAGTTTCTCATCTGATATTCAAGTTCAGTTTGTTCAGGCTTTCTACTATTTACCCATACTCCCCCATCATTCCAATAAACTTGACCAGAAACTATTTTTCCAATTTGATCTGATGAAACTTTATCATACAAATTGAGATATTTATTTTGATAGTGCCTCTGCAAACCAACTACTACATTTAACCTATTTTCTTTTGCCTTCTTTGCAGATTCTAAAATTCTCCTAACTCCTGTAGCATCAGTTGCAACAGGTTTTTCCATAAAAACATGTTTCCCATTATTAACTGCATACTCAAAGTGAAGAGGTCTGAAACCAGGAGGAGTAGTAAGAATAACAACGTCACATAAATCAATTGCCTTCTTATAAGAATCAAATCCTATAAAAATATTTTTTTCTTTTACTTTTATTTTTTTTGAATCTCCAAAGTGATCTTGAATACCTTTAAGACTAGATTCAATTCTATCTCCGAATGCGTCAGCCATAGAAATAAGTTCTACATTATCATCTGCATTTAATGCTTGAACAACTGCTCCTGATCCCCTTCCGCCACAGCCAACAACAGCTAATTTCAGTTTTTTATTTTCATTTACGTTTGCAAAAGACTGAAATGTAACATTGGTTGCTAAAACACCACTTGTTATTGCTGCTGTCTTTCTAACAAAACTTCTTCTTGATTCTTTTTTCATCTTATTGGTTAATTAGTATAAATTTTAATTTATTAACATTTATTAATTATTCCAAAACATATCTCTGAGAGATTTTGAATCTGTATTTTCTACTCTAACTACCCTAAAGCCAATGTGTGGAGCATCAGTATTCCACCATTTGCTTTTTGGAATTTGTGGATCTCTTTCCTGAAGTCTGCTGTTAGAATAAAATCTTTTGTTGGATAGTAATTCATCTGGATCATCATTCCATGATCCACCTCTATAAACTTTAGGGTACTTATTTTTATTGAAAATAAAAGGATCAGACCTTAACTTTCTTGATTTAAAAATATTCTCCTCATAGGAGTCAGCTACCCATTCAGATACATTTCCTAACATGTCATAAATACCCCATTTATTTGGTTCTTTTTGTCCTACTTTTTGATACTTACCACCTGAATTATCTCTATACCATGCATAATCATCAATATTTTTTTTATTTATTTCAGATCTACTAGCATATTCCCATTCTGCCTCTGTTGGAAGTCTATAATAATTACCGGTCTCAAGAGATAGCCATTGACAAAATTTTGATGCAGCATTATGAGTCATATTAATTGCTGGAAAGCCTTCATAACCCATTCCAAAAGTCATATCTGTATAAGGTGTAGTAGGTTTACTTATACCATCAACTTTAATTTTTTCATTTCCAACAATAAATTCTAATTTATTGTTTTCTTCATGCTCCATAAATAGATTATAAATCTCCCATGTTATCTCATACTTTGAAATCCAGAAAGAAGAAACCTCTGTGTCTGGGTTTATATTTTTATTTCCCATCTTAAATTCGCCTCCAGGAATATGTATCATGTCAATAGAAAAATTTGAATTAGGTATTTTTTCAGAATAATTTGACTTTTCAGTATTAACAAATAACACAAAAGGAATAATTATAGAACTAAAAAAAATCATTTAACTATCAATTCAAATTTAAGTCCAGCATTACCATTTAATCTATCTAGAAGTTTATCACCCATTGAAAAAGACGGGGTCACAATACCATAGTTTTCAGGTAACTTATCAAATGCTAAACATAGAGCGGATTCAGCAAGCATTTTTGAAGTTGAACCGTATCCAGGATCGCTATCTCCTATTACCTTAGCAAATGCTTTTTTCTTATCATCAATTGTTATGTAAAATCTTAAATTATAGAAACCATTTTTCCTTTTCTCAAGTCCAGGACCCTCTCCAGGCTTTGGCATAAATGAATTTACAATCTTTTTCAAAAAAGAATTAGGGTTTAAACCAACCATGGCTAGAGGAAATACAGCTAATATTGCTTTCCAGAAACCAGAAATACCTTTACCAGACATCATAGCTTCTTCATACCTAAAATCTTTACCATATTTAAAGTTTGATAAAGCATTACTCCTTCTTACTATTTTTGTGTTTATCCCTGCCATAATAAATGGATAAATCCAGGAGTTTGATTCCTTATCAAAAATAATCTTTCGTAAATCTTTCTTATCCATACCCTCCATTTTATCTTTTGGATTGAGTCCGTATGGGTTATTTAATACTTTAAATACATTCTTATCAGCATAGGCTTCTTTTAGTAAATTATTTATACTACCATAAGTTCCCCCACTAATTCCTCCTCTTATGCCTGCAACTCTCATTTTAATAGATTTTGCATAGGACTTATAAAGTTTTTTTATTTCATTCTGAATAAAGTAGACACCCATATCCGAAGGAATTGAGTCAAAACCACAAGAATTTACAATTTTTATTTTTTTGGACTTTGCCTCTTCATGAAAGTTATCAATCAAGGTTCTTATCCAGTGAGCTTCTCCTGTTATATCGCAATAATGAGTATTATTATCTACACATAACTTCACAAGTTTGGTCCCATACAATGAATATGGCCCAACTGTTGAACATATAACTTTTGTTTTTTTTACAAATTTTGATAGGCTATCTCCATCAAAACTATCAGCAATGAAAATTGGAATATCTTCATCAGCTACTTGAGATCTAACCTTTTCTAACTTATCTAAGTTTCTTCCTGCAATAGCCCATTTAATTTTTGATGAACCGTAATTATTGAAAATGTATTCTGTGACTAATTTTCCTGTAAAAGAGGATGCTCCCCATATAATTATATCAAACTGTTTCATTAATTGTAAAATAAAAAAAAACGGTTACACTACATCTAGCATAACCGTTTAATTATTGAGCGCCTTCTCTAGGACTCGAACCTAGGACCAATAGATTAACAGTCTACTGCTCTAACCAACTGAGCTAAGAAGGCATAATTGGATTGCAATAATAATTTTTCATGTTGAATTGTGCAATAGATATTTAAAATAAAAATTACTTTAAAATAATGCCATTATGGCATAATAATTTAATTTTTTTAAAATATACTGACATAATGTCTATAAATATATAATTCTTTTCACCTGGTATAGTTTTTTCAATAGTATTTATTGTAAATAATTTAAATATATGAATATGAGAAACTTAATTTTAAGACCATCAAATAATTATGTAAGACCATTTTTATTTGATAACTTTTTTGATAACTTTTTTAATAATGAATATCAAAATGATTTTTCACCTAAAGTTGATATTTCAGAAACAGATGACTCATTTAATTTTCAGTTTGCTGTACCAGGAATGAATAAAAGTGATTTGTCTATTGAAATAAATAAGGGACACCTAATTGTTTCAGGTGAAAGAAAATTTGATAATAAAGATGAGAGTTTTCATTCAATAGAAAATGGATTTGGGAAATTTACAAGATCTTTTCAATTACCTGATGACATTGATGAAAACAAAATAAGCGCATCCCATAAGAATGGTATATTGAATATATCAATTAAAAAGGATGCACAATCTAGAATTAAAAAAACTATTCAGATCAAATAATAAATTTTAACGTATTTAAAAAGGTGGGCAAAGCCCACCTTTTTTTATGTTAAACAATGTTAATTTGAAAAATAAGAAATTCTATTTTCCGTATCAATAATTAAATTTGAAAATTCTTAAAAAATTTATATTTATGAAAAATCTAAAAAACTATCTTGTTGCACTCTTTTTCTCATTCATTGGAGGATTAACTTCAGTAACAGGTTATAAATATTTTACTGATGATAATAATACTGTCAACCTTCAATCTAAAAATAATTTAAGGTTTGCTAATTATGTTTTTGACACAACAGATGTTATAGTGCCTGAAGGCATGAACTTTGTTTATACTTCAAAAAAAACTACTCCTGCAGTAGTTCATATAAGAACAACGTATGATGGCAGATCATCTGGAGTTAGAAGTCCTTTCGAAGATATGTTTAGAGATTTTTTTGGAGAAAGATATAGCCCTAGAGAAAGAGAAATGCCACAAAGAAGAGGATCTGG
>JAYNOQ010000073.1:0-6986 GCA_038113315.1 Flammeovirgaceae bacterium
GAGATAAAATTAAGCTCCCTTTAGTAACTTTATTATTAGATTTAAAGTTGAAATAGTCAAAGTCCATGATATTAATATAATTTAAATATGAAAGGAATTCAAAACTTAAGGGTAGATTATTCTGGAGAAATAGTTGATTTAAAAAACTTCAACAAAGACCCAATTAATGAGTTTAAAAGTTGGTTTGAGTTTGCTAAAAATAATGAAGTTATTGAACCAAATGCAATGATATTATCAACATTTAATAATAATTCTATTAATTCAAGAACTGTTTTACTAAAAGATATTTCAAGTGATGGCTTTACTTTTTTCACAAACTATACAAGTAAAAAAGGTGTAGATATTCAAAAAAATAATATTGTATCATCGGTTTTTTTGTGGAAAAAGATTGAAAGACAAGTTATTATTCAAGGGACTGCAACTAAATTAAAAACTGAAGATTCCATAGAATATTTTAACTCAAGACCACGAAAAAGTAAAATTGCTGCATGGGCGTCTAAGCAAAGTAGTAAGTTAGAAGACTCGAAAGATTTATTAGAAAGGTTTGAGTATTATGAAAATAAATTTAAAGACGAAGATATACCATATCCTGACTTCTGGGGTGGTTATCTTATCAAACCAACATCAATAGAATTTTGGCAAGGTAGGTCTTCTAGAATGCATGATAGAATACTTTATCAAAAAAAATCAGGAAACTGGGAGCTTTGTAAACTCTATCCTTAAATAATGCTATTTAAAGAATTTACTTGAAGTTTATTCTCAGAGGTAAAACCTTCTCCATATGTAGTGCCTATTGAATGTCCCATCTCTATAGCCCTTGAATTAATAAAATTCATGAATTCTTTTGATGAAATAAAAGATTTTGGCTCTTTACTTTTTGGATCGTAGAACTGACTTTTAAAACAGTTTATGGCCTCAACTTTCTTGTCATAAAATTTAGTTATGTCTATCACAAAATCAGGATCTACATAATTATTTTGAATTGAATATAAGATTGATTTTGGCCTCCATGGAGACTGATTTTTTCCTTCAGATTTAGTAATTACCTTAACTAATCCCGATAAAAAACAAGCTTTTTTGACCAGTCTAGATGCAGCCTCATGATCAGGGTGCCTGTCTTTCCTTGAATTAGTAATAATAATTTTAGGCTGATGTTTTCTAATCTGTTCTACTACTTTTATTAGTGATTCTTTATCAGAACTTATAAATCCATCTCTTAGTCCTAAATTAAATCTAAATTCAGCACCAATTACCTTAGCAGCATCTGCAGCCTCCTCTAATCTTATCTTATCGGTTCCTCTAGTTCCTAACTCTCCTCTAGTTAAATCAACCATACCAACCTTTAGACCATCTTCAATAGACGATAAAAGAGTACCCGCACAACATAGTTCAGCATCATCAGGATGAGCTAAAATTACTAAAATATCAACCATAATTAATTATTAGAAATATATCTTTCTGCGTCTAAAGCTCCCATACATCCAGACCCTGCAGCAGTAACTGCTTGTCTATATATTTTGTCTTGAGCATCACCGGTAGCAAAAACTCCTGGAACGTTAGTTTCTGTACTTCCTGGTTTTGTTAAAATATATCCAGCCTCATCTAGCTTTAAGTATTCCTTAAAAATATCAGTATTGGGCTGATGTCCTATAGCTATAAATACTCCTCCTAACGATATGTTCTTAGTCTCATTAGTAACATTATTTATAATATCAATCCCCTCTACGGATTCATCACCTTTGATTTCCTGAATTTCGGAATTCCAATGAATTTCAATTTTATCGTTTTCCTTAATTCTATTTTGCATAATGACAGATGCTCTCATCTCATCTCTTCTTATAACCAAATGTACTTTATTTGTGAGCTTAGATAGGTATAAAGCCTCTTCAGCAGCAGTATCACCCCCTCCAACAACAGCAACATCTTGACCTCTAAAGAAAAATCCGTCACATACAGCACAAGCAGATACACCCTTTCCATTTAGTCTTTGTTCGGACTCAAGATTTAACCATTTAGCAGATGCACCAGTAGAAATGATTATAGATTTCGCAATTATTTTCTCATTAGAATCAGAAAAAGCAATTAACTGATCAGAAGAAAAATCAACAGATGCAATCATACCAGACTTAATCTCAGCACCAAATCTCCCAGCTTGTTTCTCAAAATCAACCATCATCTCTGGTCCCATAACACCATCTGGATAACCAGGATAATTTTCAACATCAGAAGTAATGGTAAGTTGACCTCCAGGTTGATCTCCTTTATAGAGTAATGTATTTAATCCTGCTCTAGACGTATAAATTGCAGCAGTATACCCTGCAGGTCCAGATCCAATAATTAATATATCAACCTTTTTGTCACTCATTACTTATCTTTTTTCTCAGGCTTTGGTAATAAAGCTTTTCTTGAAAGTCTAAATTTACCAGTTCTCCTATCTATTTCAATAAGTTTAACTTTTACTTCTTCACCCTCTTCTAAAACACCTTCCATAGTCTCAACTCTCTCCCATTTAATTTCAGATATATGAAGTAATCCATCTTTACCAGGCATAAACTCTATAAATGCTCCAAAGTCTTTAATTGATTTTACTTTTCCGACATAAGTTTCACCTACTTCTGGGACAGCTATAATAGCCTTAACTCTTTCAACAGCATTGTCCATATCTTCTTGGTTAGAAGAAAATATATTTACAATCCCATTCTCATCAACTTCTTCAACTAGTACAGTTGCACCAGATTCTTTCTGTATCTCTTGAATTATCTTTCCTCCAGGGCCAATCACAGCACCAATCATGTCTTTTGGAATAGACATCTGGAAAGATCTAGGCGTATGCGCTTTAAGATCAGATCTAGAATCTTTAATAGTATTAGACATTTCTTTAAGTATGTGAAGTCTACCTTCTTTAGCTTGATTTAAAGCTTCAGTAAGTACATCAAATGATAGACCATCTATTTTAATATCCATCTGACAAGCTGTAATACCGTCTTCAGTTCCAGTAACTTTAAAATCCATATCACCAAGATGATCTTCATCTCCTAATATATCAGATAAAATAGCGTACTTTCCTGATTCAGCATCAGAAATCATACCCATAGCAATTCCTGAGACAGGCTTTTTAACCTTTACACCAGCATCCATTAAAGCTAAACTTCCAGCACAAACAGTTGCCATAGAAGATGAACCATTGGATTCCAAGATATCAGAAACAATTCTAATTGTGTACGGGTTATCCTCGTCAGCAGGTATAGTATTTTTAAGTGCCCTCAACGCTAAATTACCATGACCAATTTCTCTTCTACCTGCACCTCTATTAGGTCTAACCTCGCCAGTTGAGAAACCAGGGAAGTTATAGTGGAGGATGAATTTATTATAACCGTTATGCATTGCACCGTCAATCATCTGCTCATCAAGTTTTGTACCTAATGTAACAGTTGTCAGAGACTGCGTCTCTCCTCTTGTAAAGATTGCTGAACCATGCGCATTTGGTAAATAATCAATTTCAGACCATATTGGTCTTATCTCATCTAATTTTCTTCCGTCTAACCTTACCTTAGAATCTAGTACAGAATTTCTGATAGCATCTTTCTCGACATCGTGAAAATATTTGTTGAAAAGAAACTCATCAAAATCATCATTATCTGCAGCTCCAACAGATTCTAAATACTTTTCTCTTACCTCTTTAAATGACTCACCTCTCTTCTTCTTATTAGCAATACCCTTAGCAGCTATCTTATACAGTTCGTCATAAGTTTTCTTTATTATATCATTTTTAAGATCATCATCAGATTTTTCATGAGAATATTCTCTATTGTCTTGACTTCCAACTTTTTTGAGTAATTCATTCTGAAGTTCACATAAAGTTTTAATAGCCTCATGAGCAACTTTTAATGCCTCAACAATCTCTTCCTCAGAAACTTCTTTAGATTCACCTTCAACCATACAAATATTATCATATGATGCTCCAACCATTAGGTTAAGAGTAGCATTTTCAATTTGCTCAGGTGTTGGGTTAACAATATATTTTCCTTCAGACTTCACAACTCTAACTTCAGCAATTGGACCGTTAAAAGGTATGTCTGAAACTGTTAATGCAGCTGATGCAGCTAGAGCAGCTAGAGCGTCAGGTAAAACATCTTTATCAGCACTAATCAGGTATAATAATACTTGAGTGTCAGCGTGATAGTCAGATGGGAATAGAGGTCTTAGTACCCTATCTACCAATCTACAAATTAAAACTTCATGATCAGATAGTCTTCCCTCTCTCTTTAAAAATCCACCAGGTATTTTTCCTGCAGATGCAAATTTTTCTTGATAGTCGACAGATAATGGAAGAAAATCTACATTATCCATAGCTTCTTTCTTAGATACAACTGATGCTAAAATCATTGTCTTGCCCATTGTTAATACTACTGAGCCATCAGCTTGTTTAGCTAATTTTCCTGTTTCAATGGATATTTCTCTTCCATCTGAAAGTTTTTTACTTACGTTTATAGGTTTAATCATTATATATATAGTTTATTGATAAAAGTCGCGAAAAACGATGTGAAAATAAGATTATTATTTTCTGATGTTAAGCTTTGCTATGATATCTCTATACCTATCAATATGTTTAGAAGAAAGATAATTTAATAATTTTCTTCTTTTACCAACAAGTCTTAACAATCCCATTCTTGATGAGTGATCATTTTTGTTTGTTCTTAAATGATCTGTTAAATGTTTAATTCGATAAGTAAACAAAGCTATTTGTGATTCAGCTGAACCAGTATCATTGTTTTTCTTTAACCGACCATGATCTTTGAAAATCTTTTGTTTTTCTTCTTTATCTAAATACATGCTTAGTCAAAGTTTAAATTAATTATTCGTTAAAATTCGAGCAAAAATAGACAAATATTAGATGATTAAAAATTTAATCAGTTTTTTTATTTTTTGAGAATTTAGACCTAAAATATTCAACTATATCAATTTCAAAAATTCTAGAATCCTTCCTAGAATGATACAAGAAAAACAATCCAATAGGAAATAAAATAAGGTTTGATAACCAAGCTGCTAGTTCTGGAGATATAATATCCTCTCTTGCCCATTTTATACCTAGTATGTTTAGTACATAATATACTATGTAAAATACAATAGATATTATTACTGGAACCCCTATACCTCCTCTCTTTATGAGGGAACCGAGAGGAGCTCCTATTATAAACATTGAAATACATGCAAAAGCCTGAGCAAATTTCTTATCCAATTCAATCTCATTTTTATTTATTTCAAATTTTTGAGATTTTATTCTTGCTGAGTTTATGCTAAGGTTTGTTTTAATGTTTCTTGCTGAGTTCAAAGCACGGGAATAAATATTTTTATCCAACACAATACTATTATTTACAGATATGTAAAAGGAATCTTCAAGATCAATTAATTCTTTATTATTAGTAAAATAATCCCTCACAAGATCATCCTCCTTAAATTCTGATCTTATCTTCACGACTCCGTCGGGAAGCACAAACTTATCTTTCATATGAAAATCATAAAAAGAGGTAGAATTTTTTAACATTATATACTTCTGCTTTGATTTATTAAATTCTAATGAGTCAATTGTATTTGATAGTTCTTTTGTATTTTTCATCCTATAATCACCAGCAAATAATTCCTCTTTGGTTCTCTGAAGATCAAATGAAGACATATCAAAAATCAGCTTCATAAATGAAAAATTATTTCGATAGAACTGGTTAATATATTTTACTCTTGAAGTCTCGACTGGTATTTCAGTGTATGAACTTCCTTTATGCAATTCAAAGACTAGATATCTATTATCTAATATGGAATACATATAAGCGGAATCAGAGAGAATCACTCTATTATTTCCTTGGTATGTGACATGATCATAAATCATTACATCTTTCAATAACTCATCTGTTATCTTCTCCTTTGCTTTGATTGTATACCCAGGTATTCCGCTATAAAACTGACCCTCTTTCAAATCCATTGAAGGTTTTTTTCTTTTAATATCATACAAAAGACTGAGTGCTTTAAGGTTTGCCTTTGGAACAAAGTTATTATTTGAGTAGAAGGCAAAAAATGTAATTAGGACAGACACTATGAATAGAGGAAATAATGTTCTCAACAATGAATTTCCCGCACTTTTAATTGCTACTAATTCATTGTTTTCACCTAGATTTCCAAATGTCATTATTGATGATAATAGTACTGCTAAAGGTAGTGCGTCTGGAGTGATCCTTACAGAAAAATAAAAGAGGAACTCAAATAAAACCCCAAAACTTAAATCCTTACCTAGTATATCATCAAAATACTTTAACATAAACTGAAGTAAGAGTATGAATACTACTACAAAAAAAGTAATAAAGAAGGGTCCGATAAAGGATTTGAGTATGAGGGAATCTAATTTTCTCACTAGAGAAATAGTTTAAGCTCCAATTATTTCTTTTAGTTGAGCCAAAAGATTATCCCAAATTTGATATGATTCTTCTAGATCATCAGATTCAGTATATTCCTCAACTCTAACAAAAACTTCTTGAGTTAAATCGTTGACCTCAAGTCTAAATTCTAATGTGTCATTTTCTTTTGGTTTCTCACCATCCATTAAAAATCTAAACTTTACATATCTGTTTTTATTTATTGAATCAATTACTGCAATTCTTTCTTCTCCATCAACAATAAAAATTAAAGTTTTATCTATGTTATTAATGTTAACATCATCTGCAAACCACTGACAAAGTCCTGTCGCTGTACTTAGATATGGGAAAAGCATTTTCCTAGATGCATTTATTGGGTATTCACCTACAAATTTTTGTTTAGCCATTCGCGTGTTTTAATATTTGTTTTAATTTATATAGGATATTTTAAGATGCCAAAACATTTTCTTTATTTATAATAATATATCTAGATTTGCCTACTTTTTAGCGAGGTAGCTCAGGTGGTTAGAGCGTCGGATTCATAACCCGGAGGTCGGGGGTTCAATTCCCCCTCTCGCTACT
>JAYNOQ010000074.1:0-6954 GCA_038113315.1 Flammeovirgaceae bacterium
TCTTCTTTAGCCTCCTCAGCTTTTGCAGCTTCTTCTAATTTTTTCTTTAAATCTTCTTCTCTTTTCTTATTATATGCTTTTTCCTCTTCTAATTTTTTCTTCTTCTCTTTTTCTTGAGTTTCCGATACTGAATCTATTTTCTTATTAATCTTAGCTTCTTTTTCTTTGAGCCAAGCTTCTAATTTTTTATCTGCATCCTCTTGTTTTAGTGCTCCTTTTAAAACACCAACTTGAAGATGTTTTTTCATCATTACACCTTTGTATGATAATATTGCTCTTGCTGTTTCACTTGGCTGAGCACCTTTCATTACCCACTCTAGAGCTTTATCGAGATCTAAATTTATTGTTGCTGGATTTGAATTTGGGTTGTAGTTACCTATTTTCTCTATAATTTTCCCGTCTCTTGGAGATCTTGCGTCTGCAACTACTATATCATAGATTGCTAACTTTTTTCTTCCTCTTCTTGATAATCTAATTTTTACTGCCATAATATTCTGTTTAGATGGAACACGTCCATTAACGTTAAAAAAAATTGTGCGCAAATATATACATATTAATATTATTTTCAACCATAAGAAATTATATTCCTTTTTTGGCTAATTTTTAGAGAACAAACATTAATTATTTGTATAATCGTGTAAACGGTTTTTAAATTATTATTTATATAACTATTTTTGTTAAAATTTATAATAGTGACCAAGTATAACTACATGTCTGGATCTGATGTTAACTATATGGACGATTTATATTCTAAATATAAATCTGACCCACATTCTGTTGACATATCATGGCAAAAATTTTTTGAAGGCTTTGATTACTCTATAACTAATTCTCTTGGATCTGTTAAATTCACCGAATCTTCAGTTTCTCAATTAATTGAAGCTTATAGAAGATATGGACATTTAAAGTCATTAACTAATCCAGTTAGAACCCGAAGAGATCATAATGTTGATTTTTCAATTGAGAAATTTGGATTATCTGATACGGATTTATCTCAAACATTTTCTGCAGGCTCTGAAATTGGAATTGAAAATGGTACTCTTAAAGAAATTCTAGAGAAATTAAATAAAATTTATTTAGGCCCTATTGGTTTTGAATATGTTAATATTAGAAATATAGAGGAGGTAAATTGGATAAAAGAATGGGTAGAAAATAAATGGTATTCTCAAAACATAAGCATTGATAAAAAGAAGAGTATTTTAACTAAGTTAAATGAGGCAGTAGTCTTTGAGAATTTTCTTCATACAAAATATATAGGTCAAAAGCGTTTCTCTCTTGAGGGGGGAGAAAACACCATAACCTTTTTAAATGAGATTGTAAACTCAGCATGCGATAATAATGTGAAAGAAGTTGTAATAGGCATGGCACATAGAGGTAGATTAAATGTTTTAACCAGTATACTTAAAAAAACTTATGATGAGGTTTTTAATGAGTTTGAAGGAAATATGGACCCTGATAAGATCTTTGGAGATGGAGATGTTAAATACCATCTTGGATATAATAGTTATATAAATAGAGATAAAAATAATATTTATGTTAAGCTTATCCCTAACCCTAGTCATTTAGAATCTGTTAATCCTGTAGTTATGGGATATGTAAGAGCTCAAATTGATGAGGAGTATAAAGGTAACTTTAATTCTGCGATACCTATTCTTATTCATGGAGATGCTGCTATTGCCGGTCAAGGAATCGTTTATGAAACTGTTCAAATGGCAAAGTTGAAAGGGTATCAAGTTGGAGGTGTTATCCATTTTGTTATTAATAATCAGATTGGTTTTACAACAGATTATGATGATGCTAGATCTAGTATTTATTGTACTGATTTAGCAAAAATTATTGATTCTCCTGTTTTACATGTAAATGGTGATGATCCAGAGGCTGTTTATTATGCTTCTCAGTTTGCTTTGGAATATAGGCAAAAGTTTAAAAAAGATGTATTCATAGATCTTCTATGCTACAGAAGACATGGACATAATGAAAGTGATGAACCAAAATTTACACAACCTAACTTGTATAATTTAATTTCTAAGCATCCAAGCCCAAGAGATGTTTATTTTAAAAAGATTATTGAAAAAGATAGTAAAATTGATAAAGGTCTGGCCGATAAATTGAACAAAGAATTTAAATCATTACTTCAAGAAAGACTTAATGAAGTTAAGCAGAAACCACTTCCTTATAAGCCTCAAAAAAAAGATGAGGAATGGAATTTTTTAAGAAACTCAAATAAAAAAGATTTTATTAGTTCACCAAAAACATCTATTAGTGAGAAAACAATAAATAAAATTGGTAAATCATTAATTGCTATTCCAGAAGGATTTAAGCCTCTTAAGCAAATAATAAGATTATTAAAGGATAGAGAATCTAATTTTTTTGATAAAAAATTATTGAACTGGGCTGATGCTGAACTATTAGCATATGGTTCTTTATTACTTGATAACAAAAATGTCAGGATTTCTGGACAAGATGTAATTAGAGGAACATTCTCACACAGGCACGCTAAGTTATTTGATGCTAATACAAATCAGCCATATTCTCCTCTAAATAATCTTTCAGAACAGCAAGCTAATTTCAATATTTATAATTCTCTTTTATCTGAATTTGGGGTTTTAGGTTTTGAGTATGGTTATTCAATGGCAAGTCCAAATACTCTTGTAGTATGGGAGGCACAATTTGGTGATTTTTCAAATGGTGCTCAAGTTATAATTGATCAGTTTATATCTTCAGCAGAAACAAAATGGGAGAAAATGAATGGACTTTTAGTATTACTGCCTCATGGTTATGAAGGTCAAGGGCCTGAACATTCAAGTGCAAGACCACAGAGGTTATTAAGCTTATGCTCTGAGGATAATATGGTAGTTGCTAATTTAACTACACCTGCAAATTTATTTCATCTAATTAGAAGGCAATTAGCATGGGAGTTTAGAAAGCCTTGTTTTCTTCTTAGTCCAAAAAGTTTGCTAAGACATCCTTCTGTTATTTCTAATTTTGATGACTTTACTAACTCTCAATTCCAAGAGATAATAGATGATAATGTAAAAAGTAAAAAATTAATTAAGAAAGTAATACTTTGTACTGGAAAGTTTTATTATGATTTAGACGAATATAGGCAGGGTAACAATATAAAGGATGTTGCCATAGTAAGAATTGAGCAATTAAGTCCTTTCCCAAAATCAAAAATCGAAAAAATCTTAAATACTTACTCAAATGCTAAACAAATAATTTGGGCACAAGAAGAAAACCAAAATATGGGTTATTGGTCTTACATATCTTCATTCAATTTAAAAAATATTGAACTGTTTTCAAGAAAAAGAAGTTCATCTCCGTCAACTGGATTTCTTAAAGTACACTTGAAAGAACAAGACGAATTAATAAAGAAAATATTTAACTGATTTAATATGAAAAATGAAATAATTAAAATGATGGTTCCAGCTGTTGGTGAATCTATAAATGAAGTTACTATATCTTCTTGGTTAAAAAAAGACGGTGATGTCGTTGAGCTTGATGAAGTCATTGCTGAAATAGATTCTGATAAAGCAACTTTTGATTTAACTGCTGAATCTTCAGGTAAATTAAAAATTGAAGCACAAGAGGGAGATACTTTAGAAATAGGAGCACCTATATGTTCAATAGAACAGGGCGATTTTGAAGTACAAGAATCAGCTAAATCTATAAAATCTGAAAATGAAACTGAAGAAAAACCTAAAGACATCGGCATCAAAGAGAGAGAAGAAAAAAGAGAAGATTCAACAAATAATGTAACACCTGTTGCTCAAAAAATAATTGACGATAAAGGAATTGATATAAATAATATTAGTGGTTCTGGTGCTGGCGGAAAAATAACAAAAGAAGATGTAATAAATGTTACTATTAGCAAGGCCGAAGAAAAATTAGAAACAACTGAGAGTCAGAACAGAGTAAAGATGACTCAGCTTAGAAAAACAATTGCTAAAAGATTGGTTAGTGTTAAAAATGAGACAGCTATGTTAACGACATTTAATGAAGTTGACATGTCATCAATTATGGGTTTAAGATCAAAATATAAAGAATCTTTCAAAGAGAAATATGGGGTTAATTTAGGTTTTATGTCATTTTTTACGAAAGCTTGTTGTGTTGCTTTGAAGGAGTGGCCTGCAGTTAATGCTATGATTGAAGGTGATGAAATTGTATATAATGATAATTGTCATATTTCTATTGCAGTTTCAACCCCAAAAGGACTTGTAGTTCCAGTTATTCGAAAAGCAGATGAATTAGGATTTGATGATATTGAAAATGAAGTGATAAGATTAGCTACAAAGGCTAGAGATGGGAAACTTTCTATAGATGAAATGCAAGGAGGAACTTTTACAATAACTAATGGTGGAATTTTTGGTTCTATGTTATCAACACCAATAATAAATGCTCCTCAGTCAGCTATTTTAGGAATGCATAATATTGTTAAAAGAGGTGTAGTAGTTAATGATGAATTGGTAATAAAACCAATGATGTATTTAGCATTATCTTATGATCACAGAATTATAGATGGCAGAGAGTCGGTAAGCTTTTTAGTTAGAATAAAAGAATTATTAGAGGATCCCTCAAGACTAATGTTGGAAATATAAAAAAACCCCTCAATTAGATGAGAGGTTTTTTTGATTCATTGATATTTCCTTCTTTCTTTTTTTTAAAAAAGCCTTATTAACCTTTGATTGATTTTTAAGTTCTTTCCATTGTGATTTTGTATAAACTGTTTCAGTTCTTATAACTACGAAGTCACCTTTTTTTTCTACTTTCTTATTAACCTTAAAAGGTTTGAACTCTTTCTTCTTCTCTTTAGATAAAACGTCTATTGATAAAAAAGAAAACATCAAAAACATTAATATATATTTCATAACATTTATTTTATATTAATAATATGTTAATTCAATGTTAAGGAATTGTTAACTAATATCAAAATATTTGTTTGTTATTATTTAAATGATGGTAATTTAGGTTCTTCATAATCTTTTCTTTTTTAAGTTAAATTTTTCTTTTTTTTCTAAAGATTTTCAGAATTACAATTTATATTGCAAAATAAATTTCCATGCCTCGAGACAAGAGCATCAAGTCAATTTTAATCATCGGTTCAGGTCCTATTGTTATTGGTCAAGCATGTGAATTCGACTATTCTGGATCGCAAGCATCTAGGTCACTTAGAGAAGAGGGAATCGAGGTAACACTGATAAATTCTAATCCAGCTACAATAATGACAGATTCAGTTACCGCTGATAATATTTATTTGAAGCCTCTTACAAAAAAATCTATAATAAAGATTTTAGAAAAACATAAAATTGATGCTGTTCTACCTACAATGGGTGGACAAACTGCACTGAATTTAGCAATTGATTGTGATAAAGCCGGTATTTGGGAAAAGTATAAGGTAAGGATGATTGGTGTTAATGTTGACGCAATCAATACAACTGAAGATAGAGAGCTTTTTAGATTAAAAATGAAAGAGCTAAATGTCAATGTGTGCAAGGGTGAGATTGCTAAATCCTATTTGAGAGGAAAAGAAATTGCACAAGAAATTGGATTTCCTCTAGTCATTAGACCATCATTTACTTTAGGTGGATCCGGTGGAGGGTTTGTTGAAGAAGAAAAAGACTTTGATAATGCCCTTAATCATGGATTAAATAAATCTCCTGTTCATGAGGTTCTTGTCGAACAAAGTGTTCTGGGGTGGAAAGAGTATGAGCTGGAGTTATTAAGAGATAATATTGGTAATGTAATTATCATCTGCTCTATAGAAAATTTTGATGCCATGGGAATTCATACCGGTGACTCAATTACAGTTGCACCTGCTATGACTCTCCCTGATACTGTTTACCAAGAAATGAGAAACTTGGCAATTAAAATGATGAATGGTATTGGTGATTTTGCTGGTGGATGTAATGTTCAATTTGCAGTAAATCCTGAGACTGATGATATTATAGGAATTGAAATAAACCCTAGAGTATCTCGATCTTCTGCCTTAGCCTCAAAAGCCACAGGTTATCCTATTGCTAAAGTTGCTGCAAAGTTAGCTATAGGCTATAATCTTGATGAACTTAAAAATCAAATAACGGGCACTACTTCTGCGTTTTTTGAGCCTTCTCTAGACTATGTAATTGTAAAAATTCCAAGATGGAATTTCGATAAATTTAAGGGATCTGACAGGAGACTAGGTCTTCAAATGAAGTCTGTGGGAGAAGCCATGGGAATTGGTAATAATTTCCAGGAAGCACTTCAGAAAGCTTGTCAATCACTAGAGATAAAAAGAAATGGATTAGGTGCTGATGGTAGGGAGTTAAAAGATCAGAATAAATTATTAGAAAGCCTTAAAAATCCAAGTTGGAATAGATTATTTCATATTTATGACGCACTTAAATTAGGTTTACCATTTAATACAGTACAAGACCTAACTAAAATTGATAAATGGTTTTTAAATCAGATTAATGAATTGGTTCTTTTAGAAAGAGAAGCTCAAAATTATGAGTTAGATACTCTACCAAAAAATATTCTAAAACTAATGAAAGAGAAGGGGTACGCAGACAGACAGATTGCACATCTTCTAGGGTGTTTAGAAAGTGAAATATTCAATAAAAGGATCGAGTTAAATATTAAAAGAAACTATAAGTTGGTTGATACTTGTGCTGCTGAGTTTGAAGCTGCTACTCCTTATTATTATTCTACTTTTGGTGATGAAAATGAGTCGGTATCTTCGGATAGAGAAAAGGTTATTGTGATTGGTTCTGGTCCAAATAGAATAGGTCAAGGAATTGAGTTTGATTATTGTTGTGTCCATGGTATTCTTGCAGCAAAAGAATGTGGTTATGAGACTATAATGATAAATTGTAACCCTGAAACAGTTTCAACAGATTTTGACGTTGCTGATAAATTATATTTTGAGCCTGTTTTTTGGGAGCATCTATATGAAATTATATTACACGAAAAACCTAT
>JAYNOQ010000075.1:0-6684 GCA_038113315.1 Flammeovirgaceae bacterium
TAAACCACTCAATTAATAACCATGCTAATCCACCACATGCTGCAGCAACATTAGTAACCAGAAGTGCGTTTGCTGCAATACCATCTGCAGCTAACTGACTACCTCCATTGAATCCAAACCAGCCAAACCATAATAGCGCTGATCCTAATATCATGAGCTTTACAGATGCAGGCCTAACACTTGTTTTTTTGTATCCTTCCCTGTTACCAAGTAGATATACTAAAACTAAACCTGCAACTCCAGCATTAACATGAATCACAGTACCTCCTGCAAAATCTAACTCACCAAGCTGACTCAAAAATCCTCCTCCCCATACCCAGTGTGTTACTGGAGAATAAACTAATATCACCCAAAGAATAGAGAAAACAAACCAGGTAGAATACCTAACTCTTTCAATAATTGAACCGCTAACTAGAGCAATAGCAATAGCTGCAAAGGTTCCTTGAAAGAAAACAAATAATAATGTTGGTATAGTACCCTCAACATCGGTGACTGTTATACCTTTCAATAATAAATAATCAAAATTCCCAAAATATGCTCCATCACCCGAGAAGGCAATAGAGTATCCAACTACAACCCATACTACTGAAGCTGTACAGAAAGCAGTATAACTCATTCCAATAGTATTAAGTACACTTTTTCTTTGAGTTAAACCACCATAAAATAAAGTCAAACCAGCTGGTGTCATCAGCATCACAAGTGCTGAAGAAATTAACATCCATGCTGTATCACCAGAATTAATAGCTAATAAATTCATAAAAAATTAAATTAAATTGTTAAATACATTTTAAGTAAGTTGTTTTTTCTTTAAATAATTATGTACAGATTCTGCACAATCTCTTCCCTCTTTTATAGCCCAAACTACCAATGACTGACCCCTTCTAGAATCTCCACATGTAAAAAAATTCTCTTTAGATGTTAAATAATTTTTGTCATCAGCATTTATTCTCCCATCACTCATCAAATTAATAGAGAACTGATCATCAAAAAATAAATTTGGACTTTCATAGCCAATGGCTATAAGTAATAAATCACATGGTATAAGCTTCTCAGAGTTTTCAACTACATAAAAATTTTTATTGTGCTTGTCCCAACTTATGTCTTCAGTTCTTACATATTCAATTTTATTTTTACCAATAAATTCTTTTGCTTTTATTCCCCATACTCTATCACAACCCTCTTCATGAGATGAACTAGTTTTAAATGTATTAGCAAAAAGCGGCCACATCATTGATTTATCTCTTTCTTTTGGGGGCCTAGGTAGAAGTTCAATTTGAGTAATTGTTTTGGCTCCTTGTCTATTGCTTGTTCCAATACAGTCTGAACCAGTATCTCCACCTCCAAGCACAATAACATTTTTATTTTTTGCATTAATTTTAGTGTCTGTTTTGAGGTTAGAGTTTATTCTGTTTTGCATTGTCAAAAAATCCATTGCAAAATGAATTCCATCAAGTTCTCTACCAACTATATTGATGTCTTTAGGAATTGTAGATCCAATACAAAGAATAACCGCATCATATTTTGAATCTAGTCTATCTATAGTTATGTCTTTTCCTAGGCACTTATTAGTTTGAAATATAACACCCTCCTTTTCTAAAATTTTTACTCTTCTATCAATAATTTTTTTTTCTAACTTAAAATCTGGGATACCAAACCTAAGTAATCCACCTACCTTTTCATCCTTTTCATAAACTGTTACTTTATACCCTTTTTTATTTAATTGGTCTGCACAAGAAAGACCGGCAGGACCAGATCCAACTATTGCAATTTTTTCGCTAAGCCTTTTATCTACTTTTTTTGGCTTAACATAACCTTTCAGAAATGCTTTTTCTATAATTTGTTTTTCAATATTTTCAATTGTAACTGGATCTTGATTTATACCTAAAACACAAGAGTGCTCACAAGGAGCTGGACAAATTCTACCAGTAAATTCTGGAAAATTATTAGTTGATATAAGAGCTTTATAAGCTCCTTTCCAATCATTTTTTGAAACTGCATCATTAAATTCAGGAATCATATTTCCAAGTGGACATGAAGAATGACAGAACGGTGTGCCACAATCCATACACCTATCAGACTGACACCTCAAATCCTTATCAGAAAGAGAAGACTGGAACTCATTATAATTTCTTAATCTTTTCTTAATACTTAATTGAGAAGGATTTTTTTTCTCATATTTTATAAAACCTGGCTTATGCATTTACTGTAGATTTTTTTTTATTATCAATTATTCTCAACTCTTTTGGATATACTTTAACAAAGCCATTGCATTGATTTTCAAAATCATCAATTATAAAAGTTGCTATCTTACTCTTAGTATGTTTCTTGTGGAGAACGAGAAGTCTTTTTATAATTTTATGATCTGATTTATCAACTTCTACTAAATCAATAGATGATTTATTATAATTATTAGGGAATTTATTACCATAAACATATGCAATCCCACCGCTCATACCAGCACCAAAATTTTTACCAATATTTCCAATTATAATTACATTACCTCCAGTCATATATTCACAAGCGTTATCACCAACACCTTCAACTACAACTTCAGCACCAGAATTTCTAACACAAAACCTTTCACCTGCAATACCATTAATAAAACTCTGTCCAGACGTAGCTCCATATAAAGCAACATTTCCTATAATATTATTTTCATTAGAGACTAAATTAGAAGCTTTGGGAATCTTAATTATTAAAGTAGCACCCGAGAGACCTTTTCCTAAGTAATCATTTGTCTCCCCATTTACTTTTAGTGTTAATCCTTTACAACCAAATGCACCAAAGCTTTGACCTGCTGAACCATTAAATTCAATATTAATAGAGTCTTTTGGTAATCCTTTCGAACCATATTTTTTTGTAATTTCAGAAGATAATATAGTACCAACTGCCCTATCTGTATTTTTTATTTCAGTAATTATTTTAGTCTTATTCTTATAATTTTTAATTGTTTTTATTGATTGTTTTAACAAGTCAATATCTATTTGATCTTTTAAAAATTCATTTTGTTTCGATGAATTAAAATAATTAGAAGGGGTCTCAGAATACCTATAGAGAATAGGAGAAAGATCTAAGCCTTTAATCTTATAGTAATTATTTTTTTTCTGTCTCAATAAGTTAGTTTGTCCTATTAAATCATCTACTTTTTTTATACCTAAACTTGCCATAATTTCTCTTAACTCCTTTGTTAAGAATTTTATTAGATTTATCAAATGCTCAACTTCACCATTAAATCTTTTTCTAAGAACTTTATCTTGAGTTGCAATTCCAACTGGACAAGTATTAAGATGACATTTTCTCATCATAATACATCCTTGGGAAATTAACGCAGCTGTGGACAAACCCCATTCATCAGCACCAAGTATTGATGCTATTGCAAGATCTCTTCCTGTCTTTAGCTGTCCATCAACTTGAATTTTCACTCTAGATCTTAATTCATTTTTTACAAGAGTTTGTTGTGTCTCGGATAATCCTAATTCCCATGGAAGACCGGCATGCTGGACAGATGATAAAGGTGAGGCACCTGTCCCTCCATCATATCCAGAAATAAGTATTTTATCAGATTTTGCTTTTGCAACTCCAGCAGCAATTGTTCCCACACCTGCTTTGGATACTAATTTTACACTAATATCTGAATTTCTATTTGCATTTTTAAGATCAAAAATTAACTGAGATAAATCTTCGATTGAGTATATATCATGATGTGGAGGCGGTGAAATTAAACCTACACCTGGAGTAGAATTTCTTACTTTTGCAATCCACTTGTCAACTTTATGACCTGGTAATTGACCACCTTCACCAGGTTTGGCTCCTTGGGCCATTTTAATTTGAATTTCCTTTGCGTTATTTAGATAATTAATTGTTACACCAAATCTTCCTGAGGCAACTTGTTTGATAGCTGAATTAAGATTATTTCCATCTTTGTCTAAGTTATATCTATTTTCATCTTCACCACCTTCTCCAGAATTGCTTCTTCCTCCTAATTTATTCATTGCGATAGCTAAATTAGTATGAGCCTCATATGATATAGAACCAAAAGACATTGCTCCTGTAGCAAATCTTTTATAAATATTTTCGGGTGACTCTACCTGACTTAATGGAATTGGATCATTAATAAAGTTAAATTCAAAGTAACTTCTAATAGAAGTTTTATTTATGTTATTTACTTCTGATGAATACTGCTTGAAAAGATTAAATTCATTTTTTAAGGTGCTATGTTGAAGTAATGAAATTGTATTTGGGTTAAATGAGTGCTCCTCACCTTCTTTTTTCCAACCATATATACCACCTATTGGAAGGTCGGATGTTTCTTTATCAAAAGCTTGGGCATGCTTTATGTTATTTTCAATTTCAATTTCATTTATTCCCATACCCTCAATTCTAGAAATAGTCGAGGTGAAATATTGATCTACAGTTTTTTTATTAAGTCCTATTATTTCAAATAATTGTGAGCCATTATAAGATTTAAGAGTAGATATACCAATTTTAGAGAAAATCTTTAATAAGCCATTATTTATTGCATTGTAATAATTACTTGTTAATTTCTTTAAATTTTTAAGTTTTGAGGAAGAATTAGATTCTCTTAATTTTCTAATTGTTCTTAATGCTATATAAGGATTAATTGCATTTACTCCAAAGGAAAGTAGAGTAGCAAAATGATGAACTTCCCAAGAATCTCCTGACTCAACAATTAATCCAACTTTTCCTCTATTTCCTGTCCGAATTAAATGATTATGAATACATGAAGATGATAATAAACTTGGAATTGGAGCATGAGAAGAGTCGATGTATCTATCACTAATAATGATTAGCTTATATCCATCTTCAATCGCATCATCAACATATCTACAAAGTCTATCTAGAGCATTTTTTAGATTGCCTGGATTTGAGTCAATTTTATAATAAGCACTAATAGTCTTTGATTGAAGATCATATATGTCAATAGATCGAATCTTTTCTAGAGTTTCATCTGAAATAATAGGAGTTTCAAGAAATATATTCTGACAGTCTAATTCTTTCTCAAATAATAGATTTGAAATATTACCTAAATGAGTATTTAAAGACATTACATTTTTCTCTCTTATTGGATCTATCGGCGGATTAGTTACCTGGGCAAATAATTGTTTGAAATAATTTGATAAATGTTTTGGTTTCTTACTTAGAACTGCAATTGGAGTATCATTTCCCATTGAACCTATTGGTTCACTCCCTTCATCAGTCATAGGATAAATTACTTTTTCTATATCTTCTTTTGTGTAACCAAATACTTTATGATATCTATCAAGATCTAGAAGATCAATCTTTTTGAATTTTAGTTTTTGCTTGGCTAGCATATCTAAGGTAATTCTATTTTTTTTTAACCAGTGAGAATATGGCTTTGATTTGCTAATAGGTTCTTTAATTTCTTGATCATAAACTATCTTATTTTTTTCAAAGTCAATACTTAAAATTTTTCCTGAACTTAAATTTCCTTTTTCTTTAATATTATCTGGATCTATTTCTATTACACCAGCTTCGGAAGCCAAAACTATTTTATTATCTTTTGTAATAATGTATCTAATAGGTCTTAATCCATTTCTATCCAAAACTGCTCCTATTCTTTTTCCATTAGTATAAATAATTGCAGCAGGTCCATCCCAAGGTTCAATTATATTAGACTTAAATTCATAAAAAGATTTTAAATCATTAGACATATTATCATTTTTATCCCATGCCTCAGGCATTAACATCATTATCGCTTCATCTATATTTTTATCTGATAGTGAAAGTAATTCAAATAAATTGTCAAGACACGCAGAGTCTGACTGATCTTCATAAACAACTGGTCTAATTATATTTAGTTCTTCTTTTGAAAATAGATTTGACTCAAATCTCGATTCTGCAGATTTTAAAGAATTTAAATTTCCTTTTAAGGTATTAATTTCTCCATTATGTGAAATATATCTGAAGGGCTGTGCAAGTTTCCAGGATGGAAAAGTATTTGTAGAAAATCTAGAGTGTACTATAGCAAAACAACTTTCAAAATTAATATTTATCAAATCAAGATAAAAACTTCGAAGTTGATAAGAGGTCAACTGACCCTTATAAATTACAATATTTGTTGAAAGGGAAGCTATATAAACTGAATTGATTAGAGATTTATTTTCATGATTTACAATTAAACTCTCATAATATTTTCTAGCTA
Source organism: Flammeovirgaceae bacterium (assembly GCA_038113315.1). Taxonomy (GTDB): domain Bacteria; phylum Bacteroidota; class Bacteroidia; order Cytophagales; family MED-G16; genus MED-G16. Next base: position 6,185 of record JAYNOQ010000075.1, read on the forward strand.
TATAAAGTCTTCTATTAAAATCATTCTGAGATTTGAAATAATCATTAGGCTTAACTACCCATTGTTCAATTTTTGGAATTAAATTATATGTGGAGAAACATAAATCTTTTTTGTTAATTGGCACATCTCTTTTAAAAATAATTTGAAATCCAAATTTTATTAATGTATCTGCTAAAAGGTTAGAAGAAGATTTATAATCGATACTATTATTTGGGAAAAAAAACATTCCCAATGCATATTTTCCAGGACCAGGTAATAATATATTTTCTTTAGATAATTCTTTAATTAATAGCTTATGTGGTATTTGAGTTTTTACACCAGCACCATCCCCTATTTTTTTATTATTTCCAGTAGCTCCTCTGTGGCTCATATTCTCAAGCATTGAAAGGCCCTCAGAGATGATTTGATTAGTTTTTATTCCATCGATGTTTGCAACACACCCTATTCCACAGGCATCAGACTCAAAACTTTTATCATACAAACTCTCACTAGAACTCATT